>NZ_JQJT01000028.1:0-111695 GCF_000745665.1 Burkholderia sp. WP42
TGCATCGGCTCGAGTCGGCAGGATCGAACGAACCCGGTCGGTTTGCGATAGCTCGGTGATGTGCCCAGGACCGACTCGCTAGAAGCCACGCTGCTCACCAGGTTCACGACGAGTCGGCCCATATCCCCTGATCGTCACGCTGCCGCGGAACTGCTCATCGCCGGAACGCGCGATGCATCAAGCTGGCGATATCTGCGATGCATGTCCGGCGGCCACGCGCCAACGATCTCCTACTGGGCGCCACAGCCGCGTGTAGGCGAACCTGCCGCTGAACGCCGTGCCATCGAAATCACCGGCAAGCACGACCGTTGTCGCGGTGACGATCATCTCGCCGATTGCCTGTACCCGCATCTCCACGAGATCCAGCGTGTCCACGCGCAACAGCTTCGCGCGATGCGCGGCCAGGTCGTCGTGTTTCGAAATGATCTGCCCCGTCGGAATGGTGAAAATCAGGTCATCATCAAGCAGCGTGTCCAATGCGTCGACGTCGTTGCTCAGCATCGCCGCGCGGAGCGCGATTTCATACGGTTCAATGATTTCACGAGCTGAATTCATGTCCGGGCCTCGCATCAGCTTGAAAAGTTGGGGTTTGCTGCATCGTCCATAAGGCGCTACGGAAGCTCGGCTACGCGGCCAACGTCATTCGGCCTTCGTTGAAAGCGTTGTCATCATCGTCGGCCACACGGCGGTCGATGTGAGGTGCCGCCCCAAAAGAGAGACGCGACCGCGACATTGAATATGTCAGCTGCTTGCCGCGCTCACAGCACAGCATCGATCCGCCGCGCAGCATCACGCCACAAGAACCACCGGCGCCAATCAACAGTACACCGCCATTCCAGAATCGTTCCCAAATCCGCCGCCGGTCCCGCGCAGCGAGCGTTGACGCGCCAAACCACAATACACGCCCGCGCCGCAACCGTATCGGCTCAACCCCCTCCACGCTCCAACTGCGCCGCATTGACATCGCGCCGGAAAGCCCCCGGACTCGTCCCCGTCCATTTGCGGAACGCGCGATGAAACGCACTCGGCTCGGTGAACCCGAGTTCGGCTGCGATCTCCGCGACACTGAGCTTATGTCCGCGCAGCAGCGCCTGTGCCAGCGCACTGCGCAACTCGTCCTTGATCGCCGCAAAACTCTGACCCTCGCTGCGCAAGCGCCGACGCAGCGTCGCCGGTGTCGTGCCGAGACGCACGGCCAGCGTGTCGAAGTCCGGCCACTCGGCGGCCGGTAACGCTTTCAGGTGCGCACGTGTCTTCGCGACCCAGCCGCTATCGTGCCGGTAACGGACCAGCAAGTTCCCCGGTGCGCCGCGCAAAAATGTCTTCAGCGATTGTGCGGAGCGGATCGTCGGCAACGACAGATACGCGGCATTGAACGCAAGCCTGCTGTCGGGGCGATCGAAATGCACCGGTACACCGAAGAATTGATGGTAATCGCTGCGCTGGTCCGGGCTCGGGCACGCAAAATCGATGCGTTGCAGCGGAATCCGCCGCCCGATCAGCCAGCACGCCACCCCGAGCAGTATCAGCCAGAACGTCCGGTAAGCGAACGCAGAATAGGGCGTGCCTGCTTGCGTGAGGACGATCTGCGCCTGACCGTCGGCGACGACGAGCTCGCCGCGCGGCTCGTCGAGTACCACGCGCAGAAACTGCAGCGCGCGCCGTAGCGCCTTCTCCAGCGTGCCGGCATCCAGCACGGCGTGACACAGCAACGTGAAGCTGCCGCGCCGCATCGGTCGAGCCGCAAGCCCGAAGAATTCGTCGTCGATTGCGCTGGCGATCGCGAGCCACAGCCGTCCGTACTGCTGCGGCGTGACGGGTTCGCGCACCGCAACGGGGAGTCCGGCTGCCCGCAGCACCGGCTCGGCCGCGATGCGTTGCCGGTGCAGGCATTCGAGCGCATCCTCGACGAAACCGGGCGAAATCATCTGCGGCGCCATACTCTTGATCTCCTCCGGACATGGCAAAAGCGATCACGATTCTAGATTCGCTTTGTCATTGATTGCAATGTGGCCGCTGTCTACCATCATCGACATAGCCGCGGTTCGCCGGCGGTCATAACGAAACAGGAGACAAGCATGCGCAATGGAGCAACCGCCCGGGCGGCGCCGGCCTACGCCGACGCCGTTGCCGGCTTCCGTATCGAGACGGCCGCCGCGCAGCTGCACGGCGACCTCGAGCAGGGCCTGAACGCCTGCGTCGAATGTTGCGACCGCCATGCCGCGGCCAACCCCGACGCCATTGCGCTCGACTGGATCGATGCCGGCGGCCGACACCGCAGCTATACGTTCGCGCAGATGCTCGCGCTGTCGGCGCGCGTCGCGAACCTGCTGGTCGAGCAGGGCGTGCAGCCCGGCGACGTGGTGGCTGGCATGTTGCCGCGTACGCCCGAACTGGTCGCGACGATCCTCGGCACGTGGCGCGCCGGCGCCGTCTATCAGCCGCTTTTCACCGCGTTCGGACCGAAGGCGATCGAGCATCGGCTGCGCATGAGCCACGCACGCGTCGTCGTCACCAACGTCGCGAATCGCAGCAAGCTCGACGAGGTCGCGGATTGCCCGCGAATCGCGACCGTGCGCGAGCCGGGCGAGGCGCTCCCGGCCGGCGACATCGACTTCCGAGCCGCGCTCGACGCTCAGCCCGACGCGTTCGAGCCGGTGCCGCGCAAGGGCACCGATCTGTTCATGATGATGTCGACGTCGGGCACGACGGGCCTGCCGAAGGGCGTGCCCGTTCCGCTGCGCGCGCTGCTCGCGTTCGGCGCGTACATGCGCGACGCGATCGACCTGCGCGCCGGCGATCGCTTCTGGAACATCGCCGATCCGGGCTGGGCCTACGGCCTCTACTACGCGATCACCGGCCCGCTGCTGCTCGGTCACGCGACGACGTTGTACGAAGGCGGCTTCACGGTCGACAGCACGTACGACGTGATCGAGCGGCTCGGCATCACGAGCCTCGCCGGTTCGCCGACCGCATACCGGATGCTGATGGCGGCCGGCCCCGAAGCTGCAACACGCGTGAAGGGCAAGCTGCGCGTCGTGAGCAGCGCGGGCGAACCGCTGAACCCGGAAGTCGTGCGCTGGTTCGACGCCGTGCTCGACGCGCCGATCTACGACCACTACGGGCAGACCGAACTCGGGATGGTCGTGAACAATCATCACGGGCTCGCGCACGTGGTTCATACCGGGTCGGCCGGGCTGGCGATGCCCGGCTATCGCGTCGCGGTGCTCGACGAAGCCGGCCGCGAGCTCGGCCCCGGCGAGCCCGGCAATCTCGCGATCGATATCGCGCGCTCGCCGCTGCTGTGGTTCGACGGCTACTGGCAGCAGGCGACGCCGGCGATCGCGGGCGGCTACTACCGGACCGGCGACAACGTCGAGCTCGAGCCGGACGGCACCGTGAGCTTCATCGGACGCGCGGACGACGTGATCACATCGTCCGGCTACCGGATCGGCCCGTTCGACGTCGAAAGCGCGCTGATCGAGCACCCGGCCGTGAGCGAAGCGGCGGTGATCGGCGTGCCGGACCCGGAGCGCACCGAGATCGTGAAGGCCTTCGTCGTGCTGTCGAAAGGCTTCGAAGGCACGCCGGCGCTGGCCGACGAGTTGAGCCAGCACGTGAAGCGACGTTTGTCCGCCCACGCATATCCCCGCGCGATCGACTTCGTCGACGCGCTGCCGAAAACCCCGAGCGGCAAGATCCAGCGCTTCGTACTGCGCAAGATGGAAGCCGAAAAGGCGGCTTGACCGCTGCATATCTCACCCTGAATCGGACGACGAATGAACATCAAGCACCGTGTTTTCATGATTACGGGCGCAGGCTCCGGCCTCGGCGCCGCAGTCGCGCGCATGGTGGTCGAGCAAGGCGGCAAGGCCGTGCTGCTCGACGTCAATGTCGAGGCCGGCGCGAGCCTCGCACGCGAGCTCGGCGCCGCCGCGCGCTTCGTGAAGACCGACGTGACGAGCGAAGCGGACGGGCAGGCGGCGGTCGCCGCTGCGCAACACGCGTTCGGCCGCATCGATGCGCTCGTGAACTGCGCGGGCGTTGCACCGGGCGAGAAAGTGGTCGGCCGCGAAGGTCCGCATTCGCTGGAGCGCTTCGCGCGCGCCGTGTCGATCAACCTGGTCGGCACGTTCAACATGATCCGCCTCGCGGCCGATGCAATGTCGAAGCAGGACGCCGACGAACACGGCGAGCGCGGCGTGATCGTCAACACCGCGTCGGTGGCGGCGTTCGACGGGCAGATCGGGCAGGCCGCGTATGCGGCGTCGAAGAGCGGCGTGGTCGGCATGACGCTGCCGATCGCGCGCGAGCTGGCGCGCTTCGGCATCCGCGTGGTGACGATCGCGCCGGGCATCTTCGCGACGCCGATGATGGCCGGCATGCCGCAGGACGTGCAGGACGCGCTCGGCAAGAGCGTGCCGTTCCCGCCGCGCCTCGGCCGGCCGGACGAATTCGCGGCGCTGGTGCGCCACATCGCCGAGAACATGATGCTCAACGGCGAAGTCATCCGTCTCGATGGCGCGCTGCGCATGGCAGCGCGCTGACACTGAACTGGAGGAACTCGATCATGACGACACAGGACCCGATCGTAATCGTCGGCGCGGCACGCACGCCGATGGGCGGTTTTCAGGGCGCGCTGGCCGCGGCCAGCGCAAGCGAACTCGGCGCAGTGGCGATTCGCGCGGCACTCGAACGCGCGAACGTGCCGGCCGAGCGTATCGACGAAATCGTGTTCGGCTGCGTGCTGCCGGCCGGACAGGGCCAGGCGCCGGCGCGGCAGGCCGCGTTGAAGGCCGGCTTGCCGCTGGGGGCCGGCGCGACGACCGTCAACAAGATGTGCGGCTCCGGGATGAAGGCCGCGATGTTCGCGCATGACCTGCTGTTCGCCGGCTCGGCCGACGTGGCCGTCGCGGGCGGGATGGAGAGCATGACGAATGCGCCGTATCTGTTGCCGAAGGCGCGCGCGGGAATGCGCATGGGCCACGGTCAGGTGCTCGACCACATGTTCCTCGACGGCCTTGAGGACGCATACGACAAGGGCCGCCTGATGGGCACGTTCGCGGAAGACTGCGCGCAGGCCTACGCGTTTTCGCGCGAGGCGCAGGACGACTTCGCGATCGCGTCGCTCACGCGCGCGCAACGCGCGATCGCGGAAGGACGCTTCACGTCGGAGATCGCGCCGGTGACCGTGAAGGCCGGCAAGACGGAAGCCGTCGTGTCGATCGACGAGCAGCCGGGCAATGCGAAGCTCGACAAGATCCCGACGCTGAAGCCGGCGTTCCGCGAAGGCGGCACCGTGACGGCCGCCAATTCGTCGTCGATTTCGGACGGCGCGGCCGCGCTCGTGATGATGCGCCGCTCGCAAGCGGAGCGGCTCGGTGTCACGCCGAAGGCCGTGATCGTCGGGCACTCGACGTACGCGAACAAGCCCGGCCTGTTCGCGACCGCGCCGATCGGCGCGATCCGCAAGCTGTCGGAGAAGACCGGCTGGAACCTGCGCGACGTCGATCTGTTCGAGATCAACGAGGCGTTCGCGGTGGTCGCGATGGCCGCGATGCGCGATCTCGACTTGCCGCACGACAAGGTCAACGTGCACGGCGGCGCATGTGCGCTCGGCCATCCGATCGGCGCCTCGGGCGCGCGCGTGGTGGTGACGCTGCTCGCTGCGCTCGAAACGTATGGGCTGAAGCGGGGCGTCGCGTCGCTGTGCATCGGCGGCGGCGAGGCGACCGCGCTCGCGATCGAACGCATCGCATAATCGAGGCGCATGCGTCATGCGCGCAGCTGGCGCATGCCGCGACGCAAAGCGGGCGACGGGTTTCGCACCCGTCGCCCGCTTTGCTTTACGCGGGACGCTGCACGCGCGACCCCGCTAAGCGTTCGGCGACACCGCGCCGCACGCGCGAATCACGAGCTGCACGACCTGCTCCGTCCGTTCGGCGAACGCCTTCTGCGTGAAGGCACGCTTGCCGCTGAGCGCGCGAATCTGCGCATCGAAATCCGCGTAGTGCTGCGTCGTCGCCCAGATCAGGTACAGCAGCGCCGGTGCATCGATCGGCGCGAGCAGCCCGCGTGCGATCCAGCCTTCGATCACCTTCACACGCGTCTCGAACCACGGCTTCACGCGCTCCGACAGGATGTCCTGCATGTGCGCGGCTCCGTGAATGATCTCGTTGGCCCACACCTTCGAGCCGAGCGGCCGGCGTCGCGACAGGTCCATCTTCGCGCGCACGTAGCCGCCGATCGCTTCCACCGGATCGTCGCCGGCCTCGAACGAGCCGGCCGCGCGGTGCCAGTCTTCGAACAGGTCGTCGAGCACGCGGCGGTACAGCGCCAGCTTCGTCGGGAAGTAGTAATGCAGGTTCGCCTTCGGCAGGCCCGCGCGCTCGGCGATCATCGCGGTGCTCGCGCCGTCGAGCCCGCGCTCCGCGAATACGGCTTCGGCGCACGCCAGCAGATGCGCTTCGTTGGACGCGCGGATGTGCGCCTTGCGTCGCCGCAAAGGCGCGACCGCTTCGTCCCCATCGGCCGCGTCGGCGGCCGTTTCGTCGTGTCTCATCGTCACCCTCGCGCGGCATGCGTGCCGCGTCGGGCTTCATTCTAGCCGCAGGTCCGGTTCCGTCGCACGTGCACGCGTCGCGTGCTCGGGACGCGTGCTGCGTTGCGGTGGCACGCTTCTCGCTCGGCGCGCTCGCACAAGAAAGACATTGCGTCGGCCTTTTTGATCGTCTAAAACCTGTCCAATCGGACAGGATTTGACGGCGACGGAACGCGGTGCCGAACGTGCCGCAACTCGCTGCACGAATCGCCGCACGAATCGCGCGAACGATGCGCGCCTGCACCTCGCAGGTGCGCGTTCGCGCCCGACGGCAGCAACGTGCGCACCGGCCTCGTCCGGCTGACGACATGACCGACCCCACAGGAGCGATACGAATGGACGCGGTATCGGAAACAGCGAAGCGGGCAGCATTGGACACGTCGATCAAGGTCGACGGCAGGCGGTTGTGGGACAGCCTGATGGAGGTCGCGAAGATCGGCGCGACGCCGAAGGGCGGCGTGTGCCGTCTCGCGCTGACCGATCTCGACAAGGCCGCACGCGACCTGATCGTCGGTTGGGCGAAGGCAGCCGGCTGCACGGTGACGGTCGATACGATGGGCAACGTGTTCATGCGGCGTGCGGGCCGCGTGGCCGACGCGGCGCCGGTCGTGACCGGCTCGCACGCGGATTCGCAACCGACCGGCGGCCGTTTCGACGGCATCTACGGCGTGCTCGGCGGCCTCGAGGTGATTCGGAGTCTGAACGACCACGGGATCGAGACCGAGCACCCGGTCGAGGTCGTGATCTGGACCAACGAGGAAGGCTCGCGCTTCGCGCCGGCCATGGTCGCGTCGGGCGTGTTCGCGGGTGTGTTTCCGCTCGAGTACGGGCTGTCGCGCAAGGACGTCGACGGCAAGACGATCGGCGAGGAACTCGCGCGGATCGGCTATGCGGGCGACGCGCCGTGCGGCGGCCGCAAGCTGCACGCGGCGTTCGAGCTGCACATCGAGCAGGGGCCGATACTCGAGGCGGAGTGCAAGACGATCGGCGTCGTGACCGATGCGCAGGGGCAGCGCTGGTACGAGATCACGTTCACCGGCCAGGAGGCGCACGCAGGGCCGACGCCGATGCCGCGGCGCCGCGACGCGCTGCTCGGTGCATCGCGCGTGGTCGATCTCGTGAACCGGATCGGCCTCGATCATGCGCCGTACGGCTGCGCGACGGTCGGGATGATGCAGGTGCATCCGAACTCGCGCAACGTGATTCCGGGCCGCGTGTTCTTCACCGTCGATTTCCGCCATCCGGACGACGCGGTGCTCGCGAAGATGGACGCGGCGCTGCGCGACGGTGTGGCGTGCATCGCCGCCGACATCGGGCTCGACACCGCGCTCGAGCAGATTTTCTACTACGCGCCCATTGCGTTCGACTCCGCGTGCGTGGCCGCGGTGCGCGCGGCGGCCGACCGCTTCGGCTACTCGCATCGCGACATCGTGTCGGGTGCCGGTCACGACGCGTGCTATCTCGCGCAGGTCGCGCCGACGTCGATGGTGTTCGTGCCGTGCATCGACGGCATCAGTCACAACGAGATCGAGGACGCGACGCCTGCGTGGATCGAGGCCGGCGCGAACGTGCTGCTGCACGCGATGCTGTCGCGTGCGTGCGAGCCGGTTTCATGACCGCCCGAGCGTAGCGCGGCCGGCCGCCGATCCGCCCGGCCCCGGCCATCCAGAACATGACCGCCCTGACTGCGCCACGCGCAGCCGGCAGGGACGGCTTCGTCTCCACCCAGTCGAAGGAACGCGCATGACCACCAAGCCAATTGGCGATATCGCCGCGCATCGCCTGTCGTCCACGCAACTCTCGTGCGAATTCGCCGATATCGCGCCGCTGCTCGATCCGACCGCGGCGGCCGCCGCCGCGAGCCGCTGCCACTACTGCTACGACGCGCCGTGCGTGCAGGCGTGCCCGACGCAGATCGACATTCCGAGCTTCATCCGCAAGATCGGCAACGGCAATCTGAAAGGCGCGGCGATGGACATCCTCGGTGCGAACCCGCTCGGCGGGATGTGCGCGCGCGTATGCCCGACCGAGATCCTGTGCGAAGGTGCGTGCGTGCGCAACCATCAGGATGCGCAGCCGGTCGCGATCGGCGCGCTGCAGCGGCACGCGACCGACTGGGCGATGGCGACCGGCGCGGTGCGCTTCACGCGCGCGCCGGATACGGGGCGGCACGTCGCGGTGGTCGGCGCGGGGCCGGCCGGGCTCGCGTGCGCGCACCGGCTCGCGCTGGCCGGCCATCGCGTCACGGTGTTCGACGCGCGACCGAAGGCGGGCGGCCTGAACGAATACGGGATCGCGGCCTACAAGACGGTCGACGATTTCGCGCAGCGTGAAGTCGAGTGGCTGCTGTCGGTCGGCGGCATCGCGTTGCAGACGGGCGTCGCGCTCGGCCGCGACGTGACGCTCGACGCGCTGCGCGAGCGGCACGATGCGGTGTTCGTCGCGACGGGCCTGACCGGCGTGCGCACGCTCGCGATCGACGGCGAGCAACTGTCGGGCGTGATGAACGCGGTCGACTTCATCGAACAGGTGCGGCAGGCCGATGCGCTGGAGAACGTGCCGGTCGGGCGGCGCGTGGTCGTGATCGGCGGCGGCAATACGGCAATCGACGCCGCGGTGCAGAGCCGCAAGCTCGGCGCGCAGCGCGTGACGATGGTGTACCGGCGCGGCGTGGACGCGATGAGCGCGACCTGGGCCGAACGCGAGTTCGCGCAGACGAGCGGCGTCACGCTCGTCACGCACGCGAAACCGGTGCGCATCGTCGGCGAGGGCGGCCACGTGACGCGCGTCGAGTTCGAGTCGGCGTCGGGCGAACGCTTCGATATCGAAGCCGACATGGTGTTGAAGGCGATCGGCCAGACGTTGGTGCCGGCCGGGATCGACGCCGCGCTGCTGACCGCGGACGGCACGCGCATCGCCGTGGATGCGCACGGCCGCACCGTGTTGCCCGACGTCTGGGCCGGCGGCGATTGCGCGGCAACCGACGGCATCGACCTCACGGTGCAGGCCGTGCAGGACGGCAAGCGCGCGGCCGCCGCGATCGACGCGGCGCTCGCGCAGCGCGACGCCAAGGCGGCGTGAGCGCGGCCTGCGCGAGCGCATCGGGCGCATCGGGCGCACCGCAGGCATCGCTGGCGTCGCACCCCACCACGCGGATCACGATCAACGTCCCTCATTCACGGAGCCGACCATGGCCGACCTTCGCTGCACGATCGCAGGCATCACTTCACCGAATCCTTTCTGGCTGGCGTCCGCTCCGCCGACCGACAAGGCGTACAACGTCAACCGCGCATTCGAGGCCGGCTGGGGCGGCGTCGTGTGGAAGACGCTCGGGCTCGACCCGCACGTCGTCAACGTCAGCTCGCGCTACGGCGCGGTGCAGTGGAACGGCCAGCGCATCGCCGGGCTGAACAACATCGAGCTGATCACCGATCGCCCGCTCGACGTGAACCTCGCGGAGATCGCGCAGGTGAAGCGCGACTGGCCGGACCGCGCGCTGATCGTCTCGTTGATGGTGCCGTGCAACGAGTGTGACTGGAAATGGATTCTGCCGCTCGTTGAGGATACGGGCGCCGACGCGGTCGAGCTGAACTTCGGCTGTCCGCACGGGATGAGCGAACGCGGAATGGGCGCGGCCGTCGGCCAGGTGCCCGAATACGTCGAGATGGTCACGCGCTGGGTCAAGGAGGGCACGAAGCTGCCGTGCCTCGTGAAGCTCACGCCGAACATCAGCGACATCCGGATGGGCTCGCGCGCGGCATACAAGGGCGGCGCGGACGGCGTGTCGCTGATCAACACGATCAACTCGATCGTCGCGGTCGACCTCGACCAGATGGCGCCGATGCCGACCGTCGACGGCAAGGGGACGCACGGCGGCTATTGCGGCCCGGCCGTGAAGCCGATCGCGCTGAACATGGTCGCCGAGATCGCCCGCGATCCGCAGACGCCGAACTTGCCGATCTCCGGCATCGGCGGGATCTCGTCGTGGCGCGACGCGGCGGAGTTCATCGTGCTGGGCGCCGGCAGTGTGCAGGTGTGCACTGCGGCGATGCATTACGGATTCCGGATCGTGTCGGACCTCGTCGACGGTCTGTCGAACTGGATGGACGACAAGGGCTACGCGACGCTCGACGACGTGCGCGGCCGCGCGGTGCCGAACGTGACCGACTGGAAATACCTGAACCTCAAGTACGACATCAAGGCGCGCATCGACCAGGACCGCTGCATCCAGTGCGGGCTGTGCCATATCGCATGCGAGGACACGTCGCACCAGGCGATCACCGCGACGAAGGACGGCGTACGGCATTTCGAAGTGGTGGATGCGCAGTGCGTCGGGTGCAATCTTTGCATGCATGTGTGCCCGGTCGAGCAGTGCATCGCGATGGAGCGGGTCGATGCGGGCGACTATGCGAACTGGACCACGCATCCGAACAACCCGGCGCGGGCCGACGCGGGCGCGAGCCCGGCGCAGCCCGCGGAACCCGCGAAGGCAGCATGACCGGCGGCCGGCGGCGCGCGATGCGCGGCGCTGCGGCCTTTCCCCTGTTCGGCCGGCATCGCGCGATGCCGGCGCCGACGTTTACGTGGAGCGTTCGATGAAACCAGCAGCGATTCCCGCCGAACCGGACGCCGCAGCGGCGCCGGCCGGCAGCCTGTACAACGACGACCTCGCGCCGACCTCCGCCGCGCAGCGCACGTGGCGCTGGTATCACTTCGCGGCGTTGTGGGTCGGCATGGTGATGAACATCGCGTCGTACATGCTCGCGGCCGGGCTGATCCAGGAGGGCATGTCGCCGTGGCAGGCGGTGCTCACCGTGCTGCTCGGCAACCTGATCGTGCTGGTGCCGATGCTGCTGATCGGCCATGCGGGCGCGAAGCACGGGATTCCGTATGCGGTGCTCGTGCGCGCGTCGTTCGGCACGCAGGGCGCGAAGCTGCCCGCGCTGTTGCGCGCGATCGTCGCGTGCGGCTGGTACGGCATCCAGACCTGGCTCGGCGGCAGCGCGATCTATACGCTGCTGAACATCCTGACCGGCAACGCGTTGCACGGCGCGGCGCTGCCGGTGGTCGGCATCTCGTTCGGCCAGCTCGCATGCTTTCTCGCGTTCTGGGCGCTGCAGCTGTACTTCATCCTGCACGGCACCGATTCGATCCGCTGGCTCGAGAGCTGGTCCGCGCCGATCAAGGTCGTGATGTGCGTCGCGCTCGTGTGGTGGTCGACGTCGCGGGCGGGCGGCGTCGGCTCGATGCTGTCGGCGCCGTCGCAGTTCGTCGCGGGCGGCAAGAAGGCCGGGCTGTTCTGGGCGACGTTCTGGCCGGGGCTGACCGCGATGGTCGGCTTCTGGGCGACGCTCGCGTTGAACATCCCCGACTTCACGCGCTTCGCGCATTCGCAGCGCGATCAGATGATCGGGCAGTCGCTCGGGCTGCCGCTGCCGATGGCGTTGCTGTCGGTGGTGTCGGTGGTCGTCACGTCGGCCACCGTCGTGATCTACGGCAACGCGATCTGGGACCCGATCGACCTGACGAGCCGCATGACGGGCATCGGCGTCGGCATCGCGCTCGTGATCCTGACGCTCGACACGATGTGCTGCAATCTCGCGGCGAACCTGGTCGGCCCCGCGTACGATTTTTCCAGCCTGTGGCCGAAGGCGATTTCCTACCGCACCGGCGGGCTGATCACCGCGACGATCGCGATCGTGATGATGCCGTGGAAGATCCTCGCGACGACGGACGGCTACATCTTCACCTGGCTCGTCGGTTATTCGGCGCTGCTCGGGCCGGTCGCAGGCATCCTGATGGTCGACTATTTCATGATTCGCGGCACGCGGCTCGACACGCGCGCGTTGTTCGACGAGCGCGGCGACTTCAGCTATACGCGCGGCTGGAACCCGGCCGCGCTGGCGGCGCTCGCGATCGGCGTGCTGCCGAACCTGCCCGGCTTTCTGCACACGGCGTTCCCGGCATCGTTCGCGAACGTGCCGGCGTTCTTGAACACGCTTTACACATATGCGTGGTTCGTCGGGCTCGTGCTGGCGTCCGCCGTGTACGGCACGTTGATGAAGCGGCGTGCGGCGCAGCGCGCGCAGGTCGCGAGCGCGTGACGCGCGCACGCGGACCGAACCCGACAGTCGAGACAGTCAACGAGGAGGCATCGAAATGGCAATCCTGATTCGCGGCGGCACGGTGGTGGATGCGGAGCGCACCTATCGCGCGGACGTGCTGTGCGCCGACCCGCAGGACGGCGGCACGATCCTGCAGATCGCGGAGAAGATCGACGCGCCGGCGGGTGCGGCGGTCGTCGACGCACACGACCAGTACGTGATGCCGGGCGGCATCGATCCGCATACGCACATGGAGCTGCCGTTCATGGGCACGACGGCCAGCGACGATTTCTACTCGGGCACGGCCGCCGGGCTGGCGGGCGGCACGACGAGCATCATCGACTTCGTGATCCCGAGCCCGAGGCAGCCGCTGATGGACGCGTTTCACCAATGGCGCGGCTGGGCCGAGAAGGCGGCGGCCGATTACGGCTTCCACGTGGCCGTCACGTGGTGGGACGAATCCGTGCATCGCGACATGGGCACGCTCGTGAACGAGCACGGCGTGTCGAGCTTCAAGCACTTCATGGCGTACAAGAACGCGATCATGGCCGACGACGAGATCCTCGTGAACAGCTTCTCGCGTTCGCTCGAGCTGGGCGCGCTGCCGACCGTGCACGCGGAGAACGGCGAGCTCGTGTTCCGGCTGCAGCAGGCGCTGCTCGCGCGCGGGATGACGGGGCCGGAGGCGCATCCGTTGTCGCGGCCGCCGGAAGTGGAGGGCGAGGCCGCGAACCGCGCGATCCGCATCGCGCAGGTGCTGGGCGTGCCGGTGTACATCGTCCATGTGTCGGCGAAGGATGCGGTCGATGCGATCGCGCGGGCGCGCAGCGAAGGGCTGCGCGTGTTCGGCGAAGTGCTGCCGGGCCATCTGGTGATCGACGAGGCCGTCTATCGCGACCCGGACTGGACGCGCGCGGCCGCCCACGTGATGAGCCCGCCGTTTCGCTCGGCCGAGCATCGCGAGGCGCTGTGGCGCGGGCTGCAGGCCGGGCAGCTGCATACGACGGCGACCGACCATTGCGTGTTCTGCGCGTCGCAGAAGGCGATGGGCCGCGACGACTTCACGAAGATCCCGAACGGCTGCGGCGGCGTCGAGGACCGCATGTCGGTGCTGTGGCATCACGGTGTGAACCGCGGGCGCATCACGCCGAACGAATTCGTGCGGATCACGTCGACCAACGCCGCGCAGATCTTCAACCTGCACCCGCGCAAGGGCGCGGTGCAGGTGGGCGCCGACGCCGATCTGGTCGTATGGGATCCGGCCGCGACGAAGACGATCTCGGTGAAGACCCATCACCAGCAGGTCGACTTCAACGTGTTCGAGGGCATGACCGTGCAAGGCGTGGCGACGCACACGCTCACGCGCGGCGCGCTCGCCTGGGCCGACGGCGACCTGCGCGCGCAGCGCGGTGCGGGGCGTTATCTGAAGCGGCCGCCCGCGGCCTCGTATTACGAGGCCACGCGCATCGCCAACCGGCTGCGCGAACCGCATCCGGTCGAGCGCAGCCGATAAGCACGTGGGAGGCCGAGGGCGAACCTCGGCGGCGACGCTCAGCGAGCGTCGCTCGTGCTCGCGTCGCGGATCGGGATCACCGTGCGCGCGCCGCACTGGCGCAGCAGGTCGCGCAGTTCGTTGATGACCGGAAACACCTCGTGGTTCCAGTCGGCGCCCTGGCGGTCGTGCGCTTCCTGCTCGCGCTCGACGATCCAGCGATCCTCGCGGAAGATCCGTTCGGTGAACCACACGAGCAGCGGCCATGCGAGATCGAGCGCGAACGGAATGCCCGGCTTGTGGATCGACAGCAACCCGAACGTGCGATTGGTGCGTTGCTCGGCATCGAGCGGCACGTAGACGATCCACAGGTCCATCACGAGCGTGCCTTCGCTCGAACGGATCTGCAGCGTCTGATACGGGTAGCCGGTGCGCACCGTCATCACGCTCTTGTCGGCCTGATCGCCGGGCTTCTTGCTCGAGCCGAACACGAGCGCCTCGCCGACCGGCTGTTTGCCTTCCATCCGCGCGAACGTGTAGTCGACCTCGACCCAGTCGTCGCCGCGACGGCGGCCGACCGAGCGTGCGCGCATCTGGCCCATCTGCTTGCGATGCAGGAACTGATGGTTCATGTCCATCAGGTTCTCGTGCATGAACGAGTAGTGGCACTTGACCTCGCGGCCGAAGCGGCGCGTCTTGTATGCGGGATTGTCGGCCGATTCGAGCGCGGGCACCGGGCGTTCGTCCGCCAGCGTCGTATCGCCGGGGAATACGAAGATCACGCCGTGCGTCTCGCGGCATGGATACGCGCGCACGCCGTTGGGCAGGCGTTCGCGGCCGAGATACGGCACGTCGACGCAGCGGCCGCTGTCGCACGCGTAGGTCCAGCCGTGGTAACAGCAGCGCAGCGTTTCGCCGTCGACGACGCCCGCGTGCAGCGGCACCTGGCGGTGCGCGCAACGATCTTCGAGTGCATACACGGCGCCGGACTCGGTGCGTACGAGCACGATCGGATCGCCGGCGAAGCGCACGCCGAGCGTCTTGCCGCGTTTGAGCTCGCGCGACCATGCGAGCGGATACCAGTGATCGGGATGGATCGGCACACGGCGCAGGTCGCGCACGACCGCTTCGGTGGCCGGTTGTTCGAGGGTGCTGCTGTCAGACAAAGGCACTGCGCGCATGCGTGACGCCTCCTGGCTGGCTGTTGCATTTCGGGCGCCGCAGGTTGCGGCGGCGATCTGTAACGGAGAAGTCTACGCGAAGTTGACGCGCGAAGCTGAACCGATGCGGGTTTGTCCGGCCGGCGCGCCAGGCGTTTCGTTGATGCAGCGCAATCCGGGCCGCGGTGCGCGCCACGTGGCGCGCGGCGTGTCAGCGTCGCGCGTCGTGCCACAGCACCGCATCGGCGCGATACAACGCGGGGAAGCGCTGCTTCAGCGCGGCGACCTTCGGCAGATCGTTGAACGCGATGTACGGTGCGTCGGGATGCAGCTCGAGGTAGTTCTGGTGATAGTCCTCGGCCGGATAGAAGCCCTGGTACGGCTCGACGCGCGTGACGACGGGCGCCGCGAACGTGTGTGCGGCGCCGAGCTGCGCGATGTACGCGGTCGCGACCGCGCGCTGCTGCGCGTTGGTCGGAAAGATCGCGGACCGGTACTGCGGTCCTTCGTCGGGGCCCTGGCGATTCAGTTCGGTAGGATCGTGCGCCACCGAGAAGAACAGTTGCAGCAGGCGGCCGTAGCTGACCTGCGCCGGATCGTAGACGATGCGCACCGACTCGGCATGGCCCGTGAGGCCCGAGCCGACCAGCGCGTAGTGCGCGGCTTCGGATGCGCCGCCTGCGTAGCCGGCCGTGACCTGCTTCACGCCCTTCACGTGCTCGAACACGCCCTGCACGCCCCAGAAGCAGCCGCCGGCAAGGACGGCCGTTTCGTCGTGCGATGCACCGGGCGTTTCGTCGAGCGCCGGCGCGGGTGCGTTGCGGATCGGCTCAGCGGCGCGCACGACGCGCTGATAGCCGAAGACGGCGGCGGCCGCCAGCGCGAGCGCAGCGAGGCGGCGCAGCAGCGCCGCGCGCCGCGGTGCCACGGAAATACGCGTGGATGTCGGGATCATCGATTGCTCCTTCGAGATGCTGTGTGGAATGACGAGAACGGCGCGCGCGTTGCGTTCGCAACGGCGGCGGCGCGAATGCGACGCTCAACCGAACGTGAATGCATACGCATCGACGCCGGGATCGAGAAACTCGATCGAGAACGTGCGATCGACGATCACACCCGGCTGCCGGACGAGCTGGTACAGCCGCTGGCCGCTGACGGTGCCGTAGCCTTGCGCGTCGACGTCCGCGCCATGGGCGGCGCCGGGCGCCGCGCCGTCGAGCGTCACGCGAAAGCGCACCGGTTTGCCGTGCGCGCCGGGACCGAGCACGAGGTGCAGGTCGCGCGCGTGGAAGCGATAGACGATCCGGCCGCCCGGCGCCGCGAGCGTCGCGCGCTCGCCGCCGACCTGCCACGTGCCGGCCACGCCCCAGTCGTTCAGGTCGAGGCGGGACGGTGCATCGTAGCGGTGGGCCGCGTCGCGCACGACGCCGCCCGGCGACGCGAACGCCTGCGCGCGTGCATAGCCGACGTAGGTTTCGGGCGAGTGGACCTCCGGACCGTCGGCCGGCGCGAGCGCGCCTTGTGCCGGTGCGCCGGTGAGCCCGAGCGGCACGTTCAGCGCTTCCGGGTGGCCGGCATCGGCGAGCAGCGCCTGGATCGTGCGTTCCGATTGCGCGTATTCGCCTTCGCCGAAATGGTGATGGCGGATGCGCCCCTGCGCATCGACGAAGTAGTGGGCCGGCCAGTATTCGTTGTCGAACGCACGCCAGATCGCATAGCCGTTGTCGATCGCGACCGGATAGTCGATGCCGAGGTCGTGCACGGCCTTCTTCACGTTGCCGACATTGCGCTCGAATGCGAATTCCGGTGCATGCACGCCGATCACGACGAGCCCGTAGCGCGCATATTTGTGCGCCCACGCGCTGGTGTACGGCAGCGTGCGCAGACAGTTGATGCACGAGTAGGTCCAGAAGTCGACGAGCACGACCTTGCCGCGCAGGCCGGCCGCCGTCAGCGGCGGCGAGTTCAGCCACTGCACGGCGCCGTCGAGCGACGGCAGCGTGCCTTCGACGGGCAGTGCCGCAGCCGCGTGCATTGCGGGCGCGGGATCGGCCGCGCGCATCATCGCGCCGCGCGCGTCCGGCGTGGGCGCCGACGTTGCGGCCATCATCGCGCCGCTGCGGCCGGCGAGTGCGTCGCGGCCGTCGTCCGCGCCCGGCTGGGCCGGCGGTGCGCCGTTCGAGTGGCCGCCGAGGCGCGCGACCAGCTTCGTTTCGAGGCTGCCGGTCGTGACGGTCGACAGTTGCGCGAGCGCGCCCGTATCGGCGCCGAGCGCGATCGCGCCGACGCCGGCCAGCAGCGCGACGCCGATCCCGCGCCGGATCCATTCGCCGGCGCCGAGCGAGCGCTTCATCGCGGCGAACACCTTGCCGCCGATCACGAGCGCGACGGCGAGCGACGTCGCCGCGCCGGCCGCATACGCGACCAGCAGCAGCGTCGTGCCGACGCTCGCGCCGCGCAGCGCGGCGCCGGTCAGCACGAGCCCGAGGATCGGGCCTGCGCACGGCGCCCACAGCAGGCCGGTCGCGACGCCGAGCAGCAACGACGACGCGGGGCCGGCCGCGCGGCCGTCGCGCTGCGCGAGGCCGGTGAGCCGGTTGCCGGCCGCGACGAGCGGGCGCGTCAGGTGTTCGGCGAAGCGCGGCAGCAGCAGCGTCAGGCCGAACAGCGCGAGCAGCACGATCGCGAGCCAGCGGCCGGCCTGGTTGGCCTGTGCGACCCAGCCGCCGCCGACCGCGGCCAGCGTCGCGACGACGGCGAACGTGAGCGCCATGCCGATCAGCAGCGGCAGGCCGGTGCGCACGAACGGCTGGTCGGCGCGCGCGAACACGAACGGCAGCACGGGCAGGATGCACGGGCTCAGGATCGTGAGCACGCCGCCGAGATAGGCGAGGACGATGAGCAACATGGAGCAGTCTCCGGTCGTTCGGGGAAGCCGCGGCCGTTCAGGCGGCGGCCGGGTGGAAGGCGAGCGCGAGCCCGTTCATGCAGTAGCGCAGGCCGGTGGGCGGCGGGCCGTCGTCGAACACGTGGCCGAGATGGCCGCCGCAGCGGCGGCAGTGCACTTCGGTGCGCGCCATCCCGTACGACGCGTCGGCTTCGGTCGCGACCGCGTGGTCGAGCGGCTTCCAGAAGCTCGGCCAGCCGGTATGGCTGTCGAACTTCGTGCTCGACGGAAACAGCGCGAGGTCGCAACCGGCGCATGCGAACGTGCCGCGGCGGTGCTCGCCGTTCAGCGGGCTGCTGTACGGCGGCTCGGTGCCGGCATCGCGCAGCACCGTGTATTGGGCCGGCGTGAGGCGGCGGCGCCATTCGGCTTCGCTGCGGGTAACGTCGAACGACGCGGTGGCGCCGCGTGCGCCGGGCGGCGCGGCGAATGCGCGGCCGACCAGCATGCGGTGGCCTGCCGACGACAGCGCCGCGAGCGCGGCGACGCCGGTGGCGCCGGCGAACAGCAGATGTCTGCGAGTGGGCATGACGGGCTCCTGGAAGCAGGTGCGGGAAACATGCGCACAGAGTAGGCAGCGGGTGGTGTCGAAGTCCTCACGGAAAGTTAAATGAACCGTGATGACGTCGCCTTCGTGCGCGTCGAGCGAAATACCCTTCAGCACGTGGTGATCGCCGAACGACTTGTGGATGTTCTTGACCGACAGCGCAACGGGAGCAGCGGTATTCAGGACTTCACGGTCGACACGCCGAATCACTACATGGTGCGGCTCGCGCCGATCCAGCGCGCCGAGTTCCGCATCTACGCGGAGAAGCCGAACGCGCAGGTGCGTCGCCATCTCGTCATGGAAATCGGCGAACCGTGCCTGCTGTTGAAGCGCCGCACGTGGGTCGGCGAGCACGTCGCCACGTCGGTCACGCTGTGGCATCCGGCGTCGCGGTTTCACCTCGCCGGGACGATGTAGCGATCGGCTTGCCGCGCGCGCGGCGTGGCGGCCTCGTCACTTCGCCACGCGCGCAGCGCGCGACGGTCAGTGCGCGTCGACCAAGCGCGGATCGATATACGTGTCGACGTCCTGCGCTTGCTTGTACACGGCGTTGCGCACGTTGAACGCGTTCGCGTTACGCGTCGAGCCGTAGATCGAATCGAGCCCGTCGCCCTTGCGGAACGCGCGCTTCGCGGCCGCCTCGTCGAGCAGGTGCGTGCCCTTCAGCAGCGGCAGATATTGCTCCGGCTTGAGGCCGACACGCGCCGACATGATCCTGACCGCATCGGCCTGCGTCTTCGGATCGTTGATGTAGGCGACGCAGCGATACCAGACCTTGACGACCTTCGCCCAGTCGGCGCGACGCGCGGCGAGGCTCGCCGGCGCGACCGTGATCGCATCGTAGATCAGCCCCGGCGCATCGGCCGACGTGAAGATCGCCCGCGCGCCCGGTGCGCGCTTCAACGCCTCGCCGGCGTTCGGCTGCCATGCGGCCACCGCGGCGATGTCGGACGACGAACCGAGCACCTGCGGCAGTTCGTTGGTCTTCGCGTTCACGAGCGTGACGTCGCCGTCCTTGAGCCCGTGCTTCTGCAGCGCGGTTTCGAGCAGCAGATGATCGACGAGGCCCAGCTCGACGCCGACCTTCTTGCCTTTCAGCGCCTCGACGGTGCGCACCGGCGGCTTCGCGACGATCATGTCGTTGCCGGCCGAATAGTCGGTCAGCAGGACCATCACGTTCTTCGCGCCGGACGCGCCGGTCACGAGCGCGTCGCCGTTGGTCGCGGCGACCGCGTCGAGCTTGCCCGCGGAGAACGCATCGAGCGACGCCGAATAATCGAACCATTCGAAATCGACGTCGACGCCGGCTTCCTTGAACCAGCCCTTGTCGAGCGCGACCTGGAAGGCGACCCAGCCCGGCCAGTCGCTGTAGCCGATCTTCAGCGGCGCGGCCGCGTGCGCGGCGGGCGCGGCCCACAGCGCGGCGGCCGCGGCGGCGGCCCCCAAGGCATGACGGATGAGACGGAAGGACGGCAGGCGGCGCAACGCCGAGGCGGGACGGGTCATCGTTGTTCTCCAGGAGACCGGGATCGGGATCGTCGATACGGATCGTGTGCGAGCACACGGTCCGGCTGCGTGACCGGTTCCTGCGGATGCGGAACGGACGGGCGGCCACGGAGAGGCGCGACGGCCGTTGCCATCGCCAATCTCCCGGGCTTTTGTCCCGCCGTGTAGCGCGAGGGCGTCCGCTTTCGTGATCGGACGCCCGCGCGCCGGGCTGCTCTCGGACCAGACGTTCGATGAACCGGAACCCTAGCGACCCTAAGATGCGACACCGCCGCACCTCTCGGCGTCATGTCGAGCGAGAAGCGTGCCAATCGATGCCGATCGGTGTCGGTCGCGCGCGGTGGCACTCGGCCGTGCGACTCAACGGCGTCGCACGCTGCGCTGAAGTTCGATGAAGCGCGCGGCGAACAGCGCGCTCAGGGCGCGCCGGAGCAGGTCGAGCTTGTTCATGAAGGAGTGGATGGCGAGTGGCGTCGCTGCGATTTTCAGCAATGCCCATGCCATTGGGCATCGCGCGGCCCGCGCACGTGAAGCGCAGGCGGGGCGCACTGAGCCGGTGCGCCGGCGCGTGCGCATGGTGCGCCGCACGCCCGCCGCGAGGGCAAGCGTTTGCCGGGCTGCTCGAGCATGCCGCCACGTCGTCGCGCCGTCGCAGGCTGCGGTGCGGGCGCCGGGCGGTCCTCATGCATCGGCTGGCACGCAACTCGCTTCATCGACACCCGAGAGGTGCGAAGCAATTTGCATCATCTTCAGGATCGCTAGGGTTCCGGTCGTGTGGCGCAGGCGCGCCGCGCGATGTCTGGTCCGAGAGCAATCCGGTCTTGCCTTCGCCTCGACGAGAGGAAACGGCGAGGCTCCACGGAGGGATAAAAGCCCGGGAGGTCGCGATGTCGTTCGGTCGCCCTCTCACGCCCTTTGTCCAACCGACCCCGGAGCCGTCATGTCGCCGAGCCCCCAAGCCGTTCTCGCCCCGCCGCCACACATCGCGTGGGAAGCCTTGATTCCCGCCGGAACCCACTGGTCCGGCATCCTGCGCCGCGGCCTCGCGCTGCGCATCGTCGATATCGAAGGCGGCGCGAACCTGTCCGCCGTCTTTCATCGCCAGGAAGATCTGCTCGAACGCTACAACATGGCCGATACGCTGAAGGCGCAGCACACCGCGCATCTGACGCGCGGTCATGCGCTGTACACGGACATGGGACGCGTGATCGCGTCGATCACGGCCGACACGCTGGGCTGGCACGACCCGCTCGGCGGCGTCGGCGACGCGCGGCTCTTTGCGAGCAAGTACGGCACGACGTCGTATCAGGCCGCGCGCAACGCGATGGTCCGCAACGGCCGCGACAGCCTCGTGCTCGAGCTCGCGAAATACGGCTTGTCGGCGCGCGACCTCGCCGCGAACGTCAACTTCTTCAGCAGGCTCGACACCGGCGACGACGGCGCGCTCGATTTCGTCGTCGGACATTCGCCGGCCGGCAGCACGCTCGACCTGCGCTTCGAGATGAACACGCTCGCGGCGTTCTCGACCGCGCCGCATCCGCTCGACCCGCGCGCCGACTATGCGCCGAAGCCCGTGAAGCTGATCGCCTACCGCGCGTATCCGGCCGACGGCGCGGCGCCCGACGACGACCCGTGCCGGTGCGCCTGCGCGGAAAACACGCGCGGCTTCGCCAACACCGACCGTCTGTTCGCCTAAGGAGCGCCGCCATGCCGATCATCGAAAGCCGTCTCGACCCGCGCGACGCGATCCACGACACCACGCTGCCCGCGGGCGAACCGTGGCTGCACGACCTGAAGCGCGGCCAGATCTTCCGGATCCTCGACCTCGAAGGCAACCAGGCCGTCGACACGCTGTTCTACCGCACCGACGACACCGACGAGCGCTATAGCGCGCAGGACACGATCCGCGCGCAGCGCAACCTGTACCTGAGCGCCGGCAGCGTGCTGCTGTCGAGCCGCGGCAACCCGATGGCGACGATCGTCGCCGACACCTGCGGGCGCCACGACACGCTCGGCGGCGCGTGCGCGGCGGAGAGCAACAGCGTGCGCTACGCGCTCGACAAGCGCTACATGCACAACTGCCGCGACAGCTTCCTCAACGCGATCACGCACTGCGCGTGCGGTGCCGGCGCAAGGCTCACGAAGCGCGACCTCGTCGGCAACGTCAACTTCTTCATGAACGTGCCCGTCACGCCGAGCGGCGGGCTCACGTTCGAGGACGGCATCTCGGCGCCCGGCAAGTACGTCGAGATGCGCGCGGAGATGGACGTCACGGTGCTGATCTCGAATTGCCCGCAACTGAACAATCCGTGCAACGGCTACAACCCGACGCCGGTGCGCCTGCTCGTCTGGGAGGCCCGATGAACGGCCTGCACGCTTACGATCGTTCGCCGCGCGCCGAGCGGGCGGCTGCTGACCGCGGCTGGCTTTGCGACGCCGGCCCGGCAATCGCGCGCGCAGCGATGCGCGGCGCATGTCGCGCTACGCTCATCGGCGCCGCCGCGCGGGAGGCAACATGAGATTCGCCAAAGTCCTCGTCGCGAACCGCGGCGAAATCGCGTGCCGCGTGATCCGGACGCTGAAGCGCCTCGGCATCGCGTCCGTCGCGATCTATTCCGATGCCGATCGCGACGCGCGCCACGTGGCGCTCGCCGACGAAGCGGTACGCGTCGGCCCCGCGCCGGCCGCCGACAGCTATCTGAACGTCGCGGCGATCCTCGCGGCCGCGCAGGCAACCGGCGCGCAGGCCGTGCATCCCGGCTACGGCTTCCTGTCCGAGCATGCGGGCTTCGCCGATGCGTGCGAGGCGGCCGGCCTGCGTTTCATCGGCCCGCGCGGCGAGCACATGCGCGCGTTCGGCCTCAAGCACACCGCGCGCGAGCTTGCCGCCGCGCACGGCGTCGCGCTGCTGCCCGGCACGGGGCTGCTCGGCGACATCGCGGCGGCGCTCGCCGCAGCCGACGCGATCGGCTATCCGGTGATGCTCAAGAGCACGGCCGGCGGCGGCGGGATCGGCATGTCGCTGTGCCGCGATGCGGCGCAGCTCGACGCCGCGTTCGACTCCGTCGTGAGGCTCGGCAACGCGAACTTCGCGCATGCGGGCGTCTATCTGGAGAAGTTCGTCGAGCATGCGCGGCACATCGAAGTGCAGATTTTCGGCGACGGCCGCGGCGGCGCGATCGCGCTCGGCGAGCGCGATTGCTCGGTGCAGCGGCGCAACCAGAAGGTGATCGAGGAAACGCCCGCGCCCGACCTGACCGCCGCCGAACGCGACGCGCTGCACGCGAGCGCGGTGCGGCTCGCGCGCGCGGTCGGCTACGCGTCGGCCGGCACGGTCGAGTTCGTGTTCGACGCGAACGCGCGGCGCTTCTATTTTCTCGAGGTCAACACGCGCTTGCAGGTCGAGCATTGCGTGACCGAAGCGGTGATGGGCATCGATCTCGTCGAATGGATGATCCTGCAGGCCGAAGGCGACCTGCCGCCGCTCGACACGCTCGCCGTCGCGCCGCGCGGCGCGAGCATCCAGGTGCGGCTCTACGCGGAGGACCCGAACAAGCAGTTCCAGCCGAGCGCGGGGCTGCTCACGCACGTCGCGTTTCCCGACGACGTGCGCGTCGACGGCTGGATCGAGGCGGGCACGGAGATCAGCGCGCATTACGATCCGCTGCTCGCGAAACTGATCGTGCGCGGCGACACGCGCCGCGATGCGCTGGCCGCGCTGCAGGCCGCGCTGGCGCGCACCGAGCTGTACGGGATCGAGACCAACCTCGACTACCTGCGCGCGATCGCCGGCTCGGACACGTTCGCGCGCGGCGCGCCGACGACCGCGTTCCTGCAGCGCTTCGCGTTCGCGCCGCATACGATCGACGTGCTCGACGGCGGCGTGCAGACCACCGTGCAGCAGGCGCCGGGGCGCGTCGGCTACTGGAGCGTCGGCGTGCCGCCGTCGGGGCCGATGGACGATCGCGCGTTCGACCTCGCGAACGCGCTGCTCGGCAACCCGCGCGACGCCGCCGGGCTCGAATTCACGATGGTCGGCGCGACGCTGCGCTTCAACACGGCGACGCTGTTCGTGCTCGGCGGCGCGCCGCTCGAAGCGACCCTCGACGGCGAGCCTGCGCCGTTCTGGCAGGTGTTGCGCGCACGGCCGGGCGCGGTGCTGAAGCTCGGCGGCGTGACCGGCGCGGGCGTGCGCGCATGCCTCGCGGTGAAAGGCGGGCTGCAGGTGCCCGACTATCTCGGCAGCAAGGCGACCTTCACGCTCGGCCAGTTCGGCGGCCACGCGGGGCGCGCGCTGCGCCGCGGCGACGTGCTGCACCTGCACGCCGACGCCGCGCGCGGCGACGCCGGTGCGACGCTGCCCGCCGCCGAGATTCCCGCGCTCACGCATGCGTGGACGCTCGGCGTGCTCGACGGTCCGCACGGTGCGCCGGACTTCTTCACGCCGGACGACATCGCGATGCTCTACGGCACGCAATGGACGGTTCACTACAACTCTAGCCGCACCGGCGTGCGGCTGATCGGCCCGAAGCCGCAATGGGCGCGGGCCGACGGCGGCGAGGCCGGCCTGCATCCGTCGAACATCCACGACAACGCATACGCGATCGGCGCCGTCGATTTCACCGGCGACATGCCGGTGATCCTCGGCCCGGACGGGCCGAGCCTCGGCGGCTTCGTGTGTCCGGTCACGGTCGTGCGCGACGAGCTGTGGAAGCTCGGCCAGCTGCGGCCGGGCGATACCGTGCAGTTCGTGCGCGTGGCGGCGGGCGTGGTGCCGGCGTTGCCGGGTGGGGCGGCCGACGGCGCTACAGCCTCGAATACAGCCGAAAAAGATGCGGCCGCGAGTAGTGCGACGCACCCCCCCGCCACGGCCCCGGCCGCCGCGCTCGCGCCCGCCGCGCCGGCCGTCGTAACCGGCTCGACCGCCGAGCCCAGCGAGCCCGGCGACTGCATACTGGCGCGCGACGCATCGGCCGGCGGCGGCATCGGCGTCGTCTACCGGCGCTCCGGCGATCGCAACGTGCTCGTCGAATACGGGCCGCTCGTGCTCGACCTGAACCTGCGTTTTCGCGTGCATGCGCTGATGTGCTGGCTCGACGCGCATCGTCTGCCCGGCATGCTCGACCTGACGCCGGGCATCCGTTCGCTGCAGGTGCAGTTCGACCCGCGCACGCTGCCGCTCGATGCGCTGCTCGCGCATCTGCAGGCCGCCGAGCGCGAACTGCCCGACGTGACCGACATGCGCGTGCCGAACCGCATCGTGCATCTGCCGCTGTCGTGGGACGATCCGTCGACCCGCATCGCGATCGAGCGCTACATGCAATCGGTGCGGCCCGATGCGCCGTGGTGCCCGAGCAATATCGAGTTCATCCGGCGCATCAACGGCCTCGCCCACATCGACGACGTGAAGCGCATCGTGTTCGACGCGCGCTATCTGGTGATGGGGCTCGGCGACGTCTATCTCGGCGCGCCCGTCGCGACGCCGATCGACCCGCGGCACCGGCTCGTGACCACCAAATACAACCCCGCACGCACGTGGACGCCCGAGAATGCGGTCGGCATCGGCGGCGCGTACCTGTGCGTGTACGGGATGGAAGGGCCGGGCGGCTACCAGTTCGTCGGCCGCACGGTGCAGATGTGGAACCGCCATCGGACCACGCGCGAATTCGAGGCCGGCAAGCCGTGGCTGCTGCGCTTCTTCGACGAGATTCGCTTCTACGAAGTGAGCGAAGCGGAGCTGAGTGCGCTGCGCGCGGATTTCATCGCGGGCCGCGCGGCGCTGAAGATCGAGGAATCGGTATTCGACCTGCGCGCATACAACGGCTTCCTGCGCGACGAGGCCGATTCGATCGCCGCGTTCAAGGCCTCGCAGCAGGCTGCGTTCGACGCGGAGCGCGAGCGCTGGCGCGCGGCCGGGCATGCGGAATACGTCGGCGACGCCGAGCCGGGCGACGCGCAAACGGCGCGCGCCGCGGGCGCGCTCGACGCCACGCAGCGCGCGATTGCGGCGGACGTGTCGGGCAGCGTCTGGAAGGTGCTGGTCGAAGCCGGCGAGCGCGTGATCGAAGGTCAGGTCGTCGCGATCGTCGAGTCGATGAAGATGGAGGTGGCGGTGACGGCAACGGAAAGCGGCACGATCGAGACGATCGATTGCGCGCCGGGCGCGGCGGTGGTGGCCGGGCAGCGGCTGATGGTGATGAAGGCGGGCGCCGCCGAGGAGGTCGCATGAGCACGACGCAACGTTCGATTCTGCCGGGGCTGCATTCGATCGCCGAGCTGCGCGCGCGCTATGCGGCGGGCGAGCTGACGCCGCATGCGCTCGTCGAGGCGATCGCCGCGCATTTCGACGCGGGCGATCCGCACCATGCGTGGATCAGGCCGCTCACGCTCGCGGAGATGAGCGAGTATGCGCATGCGCTCGCCGCGCGCGAGCCCGCATCGTTGCCGCTTTACGGCGTGCCGTTCGCGATCAAGGACAACATCGACCTCGCCGGCATCCCGACCACGGCCGGCTGTCCGGCCTATGCGTATACGCCCGAACGCAGCGCGCCGGTCGTCGCGCGGCTGATCGCGGCCGGCGCGATTCCGATCGGCAAGACCAATCTCGACCAGTTCGCGACGGGGTTGTCGGGGCAGCGCTCGCCTTACGGCGCGTGCCGCAATGCGCTCGACCCGCGCTACGCGTCGGGCGGCTCGAGCTCCGGCTCGGCGGTGGCCGTCGCGCTCGGCGTCGCAACGTTCTCGCTCGGCACCGACACGGCCGGCTCGGGCCGCGTGCCGGCCGCGTTCCACGGGCTCGTCGGGCTCAAGCCGACGCGCGGCGTGTTGAGCACGCTCGGCGTCGTGCCTGCCTGCCGCTCGCTCGATTGCGTATCGGTGTTCGCCCGTTCGCCGGCCGATGCGCGCGCGGTGTTCGACGTCGCGCAGGGCGTCGCCGAGCGCGATCCGTATGGGCGCGCATGGCAGCCGCTGCTCGACACGCATGGCGTGTGCGCGCGGCCGGCGCCGCCGCTCGGGCAACTGCGCTTCGGCGTGCCGCGCGCCGATCAGCTCGAGTTCTACGGCGACGCATCGTATCGCGCCGCCTGGGACGCAGCGCTCGCACGATTGCGCGCGACCGGCGCGCGGGTCGTCGAGATCGACTTCGGCCCGTTTCTGTCCGCCGCGCGGCTGCTGTACGGCGGCCCGTGGGTGGCCGAACGCGTCGCCGCGATCGGCGCGTTTGCCGCGCGACAGCCCGATGCGCTGCATCCGGTGATCCGCGAAATCCTCGGCGGCGCCTCGCGCTTCAGCGCGGCCGATGCGTTCGCGGCGTTCGACCAGCTCGCGACGCTGCGCGTCGACGCGGCTGCCGCGTGGGAAGGGCTCGACGCGATCGCGATGCCGACCTCGCCGACGACCGCGACCGTCGACGCGCTCGAAGCCGATCCGATCGCGATCAACTCGCGCTTCGGCTACTACACGAACTTCGTGAACCTGCTCGATCTGTCGGCGATCGCGGTGCCTGCCGGCACCTGCGAGACCGGGCCGCATGCGGGCCTGCCGTTCGGGATCACGTTCGTCGGCCGCGCGCACGACGACGCGCGCCTGCTCGATCTCGCGCAGGCGTGGGGCGACGGCGTCGGTCACGCCGACGGTGCGGTCGCTGCGGCGTCGGCGGCTGCGTCGATGGCCGCAAATCGCGCCTGCGCCGGCTTCGTGCGCGTGGCCGTCGTCGGTGCGCATCTGCGCGGCGAGCCGCTGAACGGCGAGCTCACGCAGCGCGGCGCACGCTTCGTCGCCGAGACCACGACCGCGCCCGCCTATCGCCTGTACGCGCTGTCCGCCGCGACCAGCGGCGGCGTCGCGAAACCGGGCCTCGTGCGCGTGCCGGCCGGCGGCGCGCCGATCGCGGTGGAGGTCTGGGAGATGCCGGTCGACGCGTACGGCAGCTTCGTCGCCGGCATCGCGGCGCCGCTCGGCATCGGCACGCTGACGCTCGCGGACGGCGCGACGGTGCAGGGCTTCGTCTGCGAAAGCGCGGCGCTCGACGATGCGCAGGACATCACGCGCTTCGGCGGCTGGCGCGCGTATCGCGCGCAGGCCGCGAGCCGCGCGCTGCAATGAACGTCCGGTCGCGCGGGGCTGCGGCCTGCGCGCGACCGGCACCCAAACGATACGGAGATTTCCATGTCAACGACCCGCAATACGACCGGATGGCTCGCCGTGCGCCGCGAACTGACGACGCGCGGCAAGTGGACGCTCGGCATCGCGTCCTTCCTGCTGCCGTTCGCCGTCTGGTGCCTGGTCAGCTACGTGCCGTTCATTTGGCATCCGCAAATGCGCATCACGAATCCCGGCAGCGTCGACTATTTCCAGACCGGCATGCAGATCGACCGCGACGTGTTCGACGACGAGCTCGCGCATGCGCGCGCCACGCACGCGGCCGTGCCGGAGGGCGTGCGCGCGAATCCGGTGTACCTGCCGGCGCCGCATCAGGTGCTGCGCGCGTTCTATACCGCGTTCACGACGCCGCCCGCGTCGCGCGACGGCGTGTGGCTGCACGAGAGCCTGTGGCACAGCATCCGGATCATCTTCTGGGGCTTCGTGATCTCGTCGGCGATCGGCGTGCCGCTCGGCATCGTGTGCGGCACGTTCAGCGCGCTCGCGCGGCTGCAGGAGCCGTTCCTCGAATTCTTCCGCTACCTGCCGGCCCCGGCGTTCGGCGCGCTGATGGTCGCGATCCTCGGCATCTACGACGCGCCGAAGATCGCCATCATCGTGATCGGTACGCTGTTCCAGCAGGTGCTGATCGTCGCGAACACCACGCGCAAGCTCGAATACGGGCTGTTCGAGGCCGCGATGACGCTCGGCACCAACAAGCTGAAGCTGCTCACGCACGTCGTGATTCCGGGCGTGCTGCCCGACCTGTATCGCGACCAGCGCATCCTGCTCGGCTGGGCGTGGACCTATCTGATCGTCGCGGAGCTCGTCGGCACCAGCTCGGGCATCACCTGGTACATCAGCCAGCAGGCGCGCTACCAGCATTTCGACAACGTCTACGCGGCGATCCTGATGATCGGGATCATCGGCGTCGGCACCGACCTCGTGCTCGGCGCGCTCGGCCGCCGGCTGTTTCCGTGGGACCGCACGCTCAAAGCGTGACGCCCGCTCGCGCATAACCATCGACCGATCGTTGCAGAGGCCATCATGCAGAACCCGCAAGCCGTTCCCGATTACCTGATTCAATCCGACGCGGTGCGCGAGCGCTTCGCGCGGCTCAAGGCCCGCGACGTGATCCTCGACGTGCGGCACGTCGGCAAGCGTTTCGCGACGCCGCAGGGCGAGTGCGTCGCGCTCGACGACATCAGCTTCCGCACGCACCGGCGCGAGTTCGTCTGCGTGATCGGCCCGTCGGGCTGCGGCAAGTCGACGTTGATCCGCATCCTGGCCGGGCTCGACACGCAGACGAGCGGTGAGGTGCTGCTCGACGGCAAGCCGGTGCAGGGGCCGGGCGCCGATCGCGGGATGGTGTTTCAGGGCTACACGCTGTTTCCGTGGCTCACCGTGAAGAAGAACGTGATGTTCGGCCTGCGGATGAACGGCAGCAGCAGCGGCGAGGCCGAGCGCGAGGCGCTGCAGTGGCTCGATCTGGTCGGGCTCACGCGCTTCGCCGACGTGTATCCGCACCAGCTGTCGGGCGGGATGAAGCAGCGCGTCGCGATCGCGCGCTCGCTCGCGAACCGCCCGCGCATCCTGCTGATGGACGAGCCGTTCGGCGCGCTCGACGCGCAGACGCGCGCGAAGATGCAGGCGCATCTGCTCGACATCTGGCGCAACATCGACGTGACGATTCTGTTCATCACGCACGATCTCGACGAGGCGATCCTGCTGGCCGACCGGATTCTCGTGCTGAAGGCGAATCCGGGCTCGGTGCACGAGTTGATCGAGGTGCCGGTGCCGCGGCCGCGCGACGGCTCGCAGGTCAATACGCCGGAGTTCGTCGCGACGAAGGCGCGGCTCGACGCGCTGATCCATCCGAAGGAAGCCGCACCGGCGGACGACGACGGCGTCAGGCCGCACATGATTCGGATGACCGACGTGGCGGATAACGTCGAGTAGCGGTTCGATTCGTGGCGGGTGCGTGGCGTCGGCTTGCGGGCGTGGTTTGTACACGCGGCGGGGACGATCACGCTTTCGCGATGAACGCGGGCGGGTTCGGATAGCAACGCGTCGCCGCGTCGGAATGGCCGGGTCGTCCGCAAGGCGATGGCCATGTGTCTCGTGCTGCTCGACGGTCAGCCGGTGCACCGTCGCGCGCTCGGCGCGACGCGTGCTATCGCGACGTTCGCGACGCCGATGTCGGCACGCTGACAGGCGCAACGCGAGCCGCCCACCGGGCGGCGCGTTCGAGTTGCGCCCGCGCCGAACGCGGCCGCGAGATGGTCGCCGATCGACAAGCCGCGCCCGCCCCAATACAACGAGCGGCACGGGCACCGCAGGCGTACCGCGCGCATTGAACCAAGACCGCGAACGGCGAACACCGATGCGACGGGTCGATGACTTCGCCTCAGAGATTGCGAGTCGTCCACCGTCGCGCGTGCGGCCGGCGCAAGCGACGGCGTCGGCCGCACGCCGTAGCCGTTGCCGTTGCCGTCAACAAGCCGAACGTTCGGCGTAACGCGTTGACCGGCTCGGCGAGTGCCGAGTGCTCGGCGCCGCTCACATTGCCCTTCTCGCGCACGCTGATGCGAGTGCGGGCTTCCCTCTCTCCATCGTTCGATCGGTCGCGATTCGTCTTTACCCCTGGCGCGGCCCGCGCGTCCGTCCATCAATGAGCCTCCTCAGCGCGCGAGCGAACACGCCGGCAAGCGGCGCCGCGTCGAACGCGACGCCGTTTCCATAAATACCGAAATACGGGAATTCGCGATGTGTCGCAGCGTGGCGGGCGACGGCCGGACAGCAACCTGAACAGCAGAGGTTCGCGATTTCACCGGGTAAACGCGAATCCGTTCAGCCGCCGTTGTCAATAGCGATAGTTTGACAAATCCCGTATTTCGGGATTAAAGTGAATTACACTTCGTCACTTACCCAGAGCCGCCGAATGGAAATCCCACACCTGGACACCGATGCCCGAACCCGCGATGGCGCGAGCATCGTGCTCGAAACGGCGCGCGAGCGCGGCGTCGACGTCTGTTTCGCGAATCCCGGCACGACGGAAATGCCGTTCGTCGTCGCGCTCGATCGCGTGGCGGGCGTGCGTCCGATCCTGGGGCTGTTCGAGGGCGTCTGCACGGGCGCCGCGGACGGTTACGGCCGGATGGCCGGCAAGCCCGCGATGACGCTGCTGCACCTCGGGCCGGGCCACGCGAACGGCATCGCCAACCTTCACAACGCCCGCCGTGCCCGCACGCCGATCCTGAACATCGTCGGCGATCACGCGCGCGCGCATCTGAAATACGACGCGCCGCTCACCTCCGACATCGAATCGCTCGCGCGGCCGGTGTCGGTCTGGTATCGCAGCGTCGCGCATGCCGACGATCTGGCGCGCGACACCGCCGCCGCGATCGCGGCAGCGACCGCGGCGGCCTCGGGCGTTGCGACGCTGGTGCTGCCGGTCGATCTGCAGTCGGCGGCCGTGAACGAAACCGCATCGCAGCCGCGTGCGCAGGCCGCACCGGCCGTGCCCGCATTCGACGCGGCCCGGCTCGCGCGGGTCGCGGACCTGTTGCGCACTGGCGTGCCCGCGGTGCTGCTGCTGGGCGCCCGCGCGCTGTCCGCGCGCGGCCAGAAGGCGGCGGCGCGGGTTGCGGCGGCCACCGGCGCGGCCTGTTTCGGCGAAACCTTTCCCGCCCGCGCGGAGCGCGGCGGCGGCCTGCCGGACATCGACCGGCTGCCGTACTTTCCCGAGCCGGCGCGCGCGGCCCTCGCCGGGCGCAAGGTCGTGCTCGCCGGCGCGCTCGCGCCCGTCACGTACTTCGCATACGAAGGCATCCCGGGCGAGCTCGCGCCGCCCGAGGACCTCGTCACGCTGGCCGATCCTGGCGAGGCGGCCGACGCGGCGCTGGAAGCGCTCGCCGAAGCCGTCGGCGCGACGGCCGACGTCGACGGCGTGCGCGTCGCACGCTGGAACGTCGAAGCCGGCCCGCTGACGCCGCAGACGGCCGGGCGCGTGCTGGCCGACGCGCTGCCGGACGACGCGATCGTGTCGATCGAAGGCGGCACCTGCGGCTATCCGTTCGTGACGGCGTCGGCGCGCGCGCGCCGGCACACGATCCTCACGAACACCGGCGGGGCGATCGGCCAGGGGCTGCCGGTCGCGCTCGGCGCCGCCGTCGCATGCCCGGCGCGCCGCGTGTTCGCGCTGCAATCCGACGGCAGCGCGCAGTACACGATCCAGGCGCTGTGGACGATGGCGCGCGAGCGTCTGCCGATCGTGATGCTGATCGCATCGAACCGGCGCTACGCGATCCTGCAGACGGAACTCGCGCGCAACGGCCAGCCGGCCGACACGCCGCACGCGAGCCGGCTGACGCTGCTGGACGATCCGCCGATCGACTGGCTCGCGCTGTCGGCCGGCTACGGCGTGCCGGCCGAGCGCGTGAGCACGACGCAGGCGCTGTCGCGCGCGCTGGACGACGCGCTCGCGCACACCGACGGGCCGCGCCTCATCGAGATGTGCCTCGCCTAAGCGGGCGCTTGCCCGCTCCATCAATCCCGACTCTCATCATTTCTCGCCATGGATCTGCAACTCAACGGAAAGGCCGCGTTCATCACCGGCGGCAGCATGGGCATCGGCAAGGCCGTTGCGCTGGAGCTGGCCCGCGAAGGCGTCAACGTCACGATCGCGGCGCGGCGCATGGAACACCTGGAGGCCGCCGCCGCCGAGCTTCGCACGGCGCTCGAACCGCTCGGCAGCGCCGCGGGCGCGATCCTGCCGGTCACGCTCGACACGACCGACATGCGCTCCATCGAAGCGGCGATGGCGGCCAGCGTCGAACGCTTCGGACGCCTCGACGTCCTGCTCAACGGCGCCGCGCATCCGGGCGGCCTGGTGCGCGCGGAGCTGGAGCATGCGGACCCGCAGGGCCTGCTGCAGGACATCGACATCAAGGTGATCGGCTACCTGCGCTGCGCGAAGGCGGCCGCGCCGTACATGCGCCGCAACGGCTTCGGCCGGATCGTGAACGTCGGCGGCCTGACGGGCCGCGGCAGCAAGCAGCTGTCCGGCATGCGCAACGTGGCGATCGTGCATCTGACCAAGACGCTGTCCGATCAGCTCGGGCCGTTCGGCATCACGGTGAACACGATTCATCCGGGCGTGGTCGAGACGCCGCACATCCACGAACTCTACGAGAAGGAAGCGCACAAGCAGGGGCTGACGGCCGCCGAGGTCGAGGCCAACTACGTCAAGGCGACGCCGATCCGGCGCGTGCTGCAGCCCGAGGAGATGGGCTGGATCGTCGCGTTTCTCGCGTCGCCGAAAGCCGGCTCGATCACCGGCGAGTCGATCGGCTGCGACGGCGGGCTCACCCGCGGCATCTTCCTCTGATTTCCCCGACTTCCCCGACACAAGGAGCTTCCCATGACCGCAACCGTACTGGTCGCCACGGCCGGACAAGGCATCCTGCGCTCGAACGACGACGGCAAGACCTGGCATCGCCTCGGCCTGACCGAGCCGATCGAATTCGACGGCATCGTGCGCGCGCTCGCCGTGGACCCGGCCACGCCGTCGCGCGTGTATGCCGGCGCCGATGCGGGGCTGTGCATCAGCGACGACGGCGGCGCGCACTGGTATCGCCCCGCGAACGCGCTGAACGGGCAGACCGTCTGGTCCATCGCGATCGATCCGGCGAACCCGGCGGTGCTCTACGCGGGCACCGGCGCGCCGTCGCGGGCCGCGCTTTACAAGTCGACCGACGCCGGCATGAGCTGGACGCCGACGGCGCCCGTATTCCCCGAGTTCTGCTCCGGCGTCAACCGGCCGCGCCTGCTGACGATCTGCGTCGACCCGAGCGACAGCCGCAACGTGTGGTACGGCGTCGAGGAAGGCGGTGCATGGCGCAGCCGCGACGGCGGCGCGACCTGGGCGCGGGTGGACGGCCCCGGCACCGCGATCCGCAACAGCGACATTCACGCGATCGCCGTGTTGCCCGCGACGGCCGATACCGCGAAGACCACGCTGCTGCTGACGGTGAATGCCGTGTACGTGAGCGATGACGACGGACGGACGTGGGACGGCGAGCTGTCGCGCGAGCGTTTCGACGGGCTGTACTACACCCGCACGGTCGTGCCGCTGGCGACGCCCGACGGCGCACTGCTGATGGCGATCGGCGACGGCACGCCGGGCACGCAAAGCCGCATCTACCGCTCGACCGACCGCGGCCGCGCCTGGCGCGAGACGGACCTGCAGACGCCGCCGAACTCGACGTTCTGGGCGTTCGGCGTCCACGGCGCGCGCCCGGAGCTCGTCTATGCGGGCACCAAGTACGGCCACTTGTTCCGCTCGCGCGACGGCGGCCGGAACTGGACCAAGGAATGGCGCGATTTCAGCGAGATCACGGCGGTCGCATGGACGCCGTTCGAAGCGCCGCTCGTGGCCCATGCGCAATCCACGCACTGACCGGAGCCCGCGATGACGTCATCCGACTTCCGGCAGCAGGCCGAACGCGCGAACGCGAGCGGCCGGCCGATGCCGACGCCGCACATTCAGCGCACCCACCTGTCGCTGTTCGTGCGCGATCCGGTGCGCTCGAGCACCTGGTACGCCGACGTGCTCGGCATGAAGGAAACCGCGCGCGGCGATCAGTGGGTGTTCATGTCGTTCGGACAGAAGCATCACGACATCGCGCTGATCCGCGCGGCGTCCGATGCGGAGCTCGGCACGATCGGGCTGCAGCACTACGGCCTCGAAATCGCGGGCGGGCTGACCGAGCTGCGCCGCCTGTACGGCATGCTGATCCGCCGCCACGTGCCGATCGTCAAGATCACCGATCACAAGGTGGGCATCGGCGTGTACTTCAACGATCCGGACGGCAACCGCCTCGAGTTCTTCTGCGAGACCGTCACCGACGACGAGGAAGGCAAGCGCGTGCTCAACCGCTACCACGCGCCCAGCGATCCGATGCAGCTCGAACCGCTGTTCGACTAGCGTCGCCGCCGCCGTTGCCGCTCCGAACCACCGCACCTCCACACCATTGACCAGGGAATCCCGATGAGCAAGACCGCCAATTTCGAAGGCTTTCATATCCGCAAGTGGTACACGCAGATCGAGGATTCGCTCGCGAACGAGACCGGCCAGCTGGCCGACGGCGAACCGCTGCGCAAGATCGTGATCGCGGCGGCCGTCCACAATCCGTACGCCGGGCGTTTCAGCGAGAACCTCGACGACCTCGTGCGTCCGTCGCCCGCGCTCGGCCGCGAGTTCGCGCGACGCATCGAAGCGCTCGCGGCGGGGCGCGCGATCGAGAGCTACGGCAAGGCGTGTCTCGTCGGCTCGGCGGGCGAGTACGAGCACGGCAACGCGTTCCTCACGTCGATCTTCGCCGAACCGATCCGCGCGGCGCTCGGCGGCGGCAAGGCGTGGGTGCCGTCGAGCGGCAAGCGCGGCCCGATCAACACGGTGATCGACGTGCCGCTCGCGCACAAGGACGCGCTGTACGTGCGCTCGCACTACGACACCGTCACCTGCCTGTTCCCCGATGCGCCGAACGACGACGAAGTGCTGGTGATCTTCGCGTTCGCGACGCGCGGCCGCCTGCATGCGCGGCTCGGCGGGCTGAAGGCGAGCGAGATCGTCGGCCGCGACGGTCTGGTCTGAATGCTGGCGCGGCGCGGAGGGCGAACGATGAACCGGGCATCCGGAACCGATGGATGGATCGTCAGCGACGGCTTGCGGCTGCACTACGTCAGCTGGGGGCGCGACGATGCGCCGGCCGTGGTGATGCTGCATGGCCTGCGCAGCTACGCGCAGACGTGGGCCGACGTGGCGCATGCGCTGACCGACCGCTACCGCGTCGTCGCGCTCGATCAGCGCGGGCGCGGCGCGAGCGACTGGGACCCGCGGCGCGAATATTACGCGGCGGCCTATGTGCGCGATCTCGACGCGCTGGTACGGGCGCTCGGCCTGCGGCGCTTCGTGCTCGTGGGCCATTCGATGGGCGGCGCCAACGCGTTCGTCTATGCGGGCCGCGATCCGGAGCGGCTCGCCGGCCTCGTGATCGAAGACATGGGCCCCGGTGCGTCCGTCGGCTCGCAAGGATCGGCGCGCATCAAGCGCGAGCTGCTGGAAACGCCCGACGGGTTCGCGACGTGGGCCGACGCGCGCGCGTTCTGGCGCCGCCAGCGGCCGAACCTGCCGGAGGCGGCGCTCGATTCCCGCGTCGCGCATTCGCTGCGGGAGCACGCGCCCGGACGCATCGTCTGGCGGCACGACGCCGCGGGAATCGCGGCCGCGCGGCTCGCCGCGACACCCGAGCAACTGGTCGACCTGTGGCCGCTGATACGGAGCCTGCGGGTGCCGACGCTGCTGCTGCGCGGCGGCGACTCCGACTTCCTGTCTGCGCAGGTCGCGGCCGACATGAGCGCGGCCAACGCCGTGATCGAGCGGGTCGATATCGCGGGCGCGACGCACTACGTGCATGACGATCGGCCCGCGGCGTTCAACGGCGCATTGCGCGAATGGCTCGACCGTCTCGACGATCCGGCATGGCGCGCGGGGGAGCGGGGCGCATGAAAGCGGACAACCGGAACCGGACCTCGGTCGCGATCGTCGGCGCGGGGCCGAACGGCGCGGCGCTGGCGAACCTGCTCGGCCTGTATGGCGTCGATACGGTCGTGGTCGAGCGGGCGCCGCAGATCGTCGACTTCCCGCGCGCGGTCGGCATCGACGACGAAGCGCTGCGGCTGTTCCAGACTGCCGGCGTGGCCGACGAGCTGAGTCGCGACATCATCCAGAACGTGCCGTTGCGGATGTTCAATGCGCGCGGCGAATGCTTCGCCGACGTGCGTCCGTCGGTCCGCGAGTTCGGCTGGTGGCGGCGCAACATCTTCATGCAGCACCTGGCTGAGCGCACGTTGCGCGATGCGCTGGCGCGCTATCCGCACGTGTCGCTGCGCACCGGCGAGGAAGTCGTCGGGCTGGAGCAGGACGACGCGCACGTGACGCTGCGGGTGCAGGGCGCCGACGGGCAGCACTATGCGCTCGACGCCGATTACGTGGTGGCGGCCGACGGCGGGCGCAGTCCGCTGCGCGAGATGCTCGGCATCCCGCTCGCCGGCACGACGCATCCGATGAAGTGGGTCGTGGTCGACGTGAAGAACGCCGGCCTCGACCAGCCCTGCACCGCGCTGAACTGCGACCCGCGCCGCCCGAACGTGTGCATCTATCTGCCGTTCAACTACCGGCGCTGGGAGTTTCTCGTGTTTCCGCACGAGGACGAACAGGCGATCGCGCAACCGGACTCGATACGCGCATTGATCGCACCGTACGTCGAAGACGTCGAGCGGCTGGAGATCGTCCGGGCGCGCACCTACACGCATCACTCGCGCGTGGCGGAGCGCTTCGTCGCGGGCCGCATAGCGCTCGTCGGCGATGCCGCGCACCTGAGCCCGCCGTGGATCGGGCAAGGGCTGAATGCGGGCCTGCGCGACGTGGGCAACCTCGCGTGGAAGCTGGCCGGGATCGTCCACGGTAGGTTGAACCCCGGCGTGCTCGCGACCTACGAATCGGAGCGCCGCGCCCATGCGAAGGCGATGATCGACCTCGCCGACACGTTCGGCGCGATGCTGATGCCGACCAGCCGTCCGGTCGCATTCCTGCGCGATCGGCTGCTCGCGGCCGCGCGGTTTGCGCCGGGCCTGAAGGACTACGTGCTGCAAATGCGTTTCAAGCCGATGCCGAGCTATACGCGCGGGGTCGTGGTGACGGGCGCATCGGATGCGTCGGGCGCGATCGGCCGGATGATCGTCCAGCCCGACGTCGAAACGGCCGACGGTGTGCGCCGCAAGCTCGACGACGTGCTCGGCCCGTGGTTTTCGATCATCGGCTGGCAATGCGATCCGCAAGCGAGCCTGAGCGACGACGATCGCGCGTTCTGGACCGCGCTGGGCGCGAAGTTCGTGCAGATCGTCCGGTCGCGCAGCGGCACGTGCCGCGAGCAGCGCATCGCGAGCGCGCACGGCAGCGAGTGCGTCGAAGACGTCGACAACGCGATGGCCGACTGGTTCGACCGGCATGCGGGGCCGCTGGTCGTCATCCGTCCGGACCGGTACGTCGCCGCGCAGACCGACGCGGTCGGCATCGCCGGCGTGACGGCCGCGTTCCGCGCATTCGCGCCGCAGCAGCAAGCGGAGGCCGCGCATGTTTGTTGAGCAACGCATCTATACGCTGGTGCCCGGCGGCGTCGCCGAGTATCTGCGGCTCTATGCGGAGTGCGGTCGCGCGCCGCAGGAGCAGGCGCTCGGCACGATGGTCGGCTGCTTCACGACCGAAGTCGGGCCGCTGAACCAGCTCGTGTATCTGTGGGCCTTCGATTCGCTCGACGAGCGCGCACGGCGTCGCGCGGCGCTGATGGCCGATCCGGCGTTCGGCGTGTTCCGCGGCAAGGTGCGGCATCTGCTGGTCCGGCAGGAGAACCGGATTCTCCGGCAGGAAATCGGCGGTTTGCTCGCCCGACCGCAACCGGCGGCGTGACATGCCGGTCGTCGTGCCGGCGGGCGGCCATGCGCCGTGCCGGCGCCCTTCATGCAATTCCACGTGAGGCACCCGCGTTGATTCCGTTTACTCCGCTGACTTCCCGGATGAGCTCCGGCGTCCGACACGACTACGCGCCGCTTCGGCTGTACATCGACGGCAGGTTCCACGATGCCGACGGCCGGCGCACGCAACCGGTCGTCGATCCCGGGACCACACGCGTGCTCGGCGAGCTGCCGCATGCGACGGCGCACGACATCGACGCCGCGGTGCAGGCCGCGCATCGCGCATTCGTCACGTGGCGGCACGAGTCGCCGCTCGTGCGTTCCGACATCCTGCGTCGCGCCGCCGCGCTCGCGCGCGAGCGCGCCGAGACCATCGGCCGGCACATCACGATGGACCAGGGCAAGCCGCTTCGCGAGGCGATCGCCGAGGTCGTGTCGGCGGCCGAGCAGCTCGAATGGCATGCGGAGGAGGGACGCCGCACCTACGGGCGGGTCGTGCCGGCCCGTTCCCCGGACGTCATGCAGACGGTGCTGCGCGAGCCGATCGGCGTATGCGCGGCGTTCTCGCCGTGGAACTTTCCGTTCAGCCAGGCGATGCACAAGATCGCGGCCGCGCTGGCGTCGGGATGCACGCTGGTGCTGAAAGGGCCGGAGGAATCGCCGAGCGCGATCGTCGCGCTCGCGCAGCTGTTTCACGATGCCGGCTTGCCGCCCGGCTGCCTGAACATCGTCTGGGGCGTGCCGGGCGACGTATCGAAGCAGCTGATCGAAGCGCCGCTGGTGCGCAAGATTTCGTTCACCGGATCGGTGCCCGTCGGCAAGCAACTGGCGGCGCTCGCCGCGTCGCTGATGAAGCGCATGACGATGGAGCTGGGCGGTCATGCGCCGGTGCTCGTCTGCGCGGACGCCGACGTCGAGCGCGCCGCGGCGATGCTGGCCGCGTACAAGTTTCGCAACGCCGGGCAGGTGTGCGTATCGCCGACGCGGTTCTTCGTGCAGCGCGCGGCGTTCGACCGGTTCGTCTGCGCCTATCTCGACGCGGTGGGCACGATCCGCGTCGGCTACGGGCTGGACGCGGGCGTGACGATGGGGCCGCTCGCGCATGCGCGGCGCGTGGACGAGATCGACGCCTTCGTGGCCGACGCAACGGCCAAAGGCGCGCAGATCGCCACGGGCGGCATGCGCCTGCCGGGGCCCGGCCACTATTTCGCGCCGACGGTCGTGCTCGGCCCGGCGCGCGATACGCGGCTGATGAACGACGAGCCGTTCGGCCCGATCGTGGGCATCGTGCCGTTCGACGATCTCGACGATGCGCTCGCCGAAGCCAACCGCCTGCCGTTCGGGCTCGCGTCGTACGCATTCACGACGTCGGCGCGCAACGCGCACCGGATCAGCCGCGCGCTCGAGGCCGGCATGGTCAACATCAATCACTTCGGCATGGGGCCGGCGGAAATCCCGTTCGGCGGCGTGAAGGACAGCGGCTTCGGCAGCGAAGGCGGCATGGAAGCGTTCGACGGCTATCTCGTCACGAAATTCGTCACGCAGATGAATTGACCGACGGACGCCTGCCGCCGATCGTGCGCGGCGCGGCGCGTGTTCAGGTGGCTGCGCCGATCTGCGCGGTGGCGTCGATCAGCAGTTTGCCGAGCACCTGCTCGTCGAACAGCGCGAAGTGCTCGGCGCGGAACACGAGCGACAGGCTGCTGTTGATTTCGCCGCTGCTGGCCGTGCGGATCGGTGCGGCGATACCGACGAAACCCGCGTCGAGTTCGCCGCGCGAAATCCAGTAGCCGGACTCGACGATCTGCTGGCAGTGGCGCCAGAACGCGGTCCAGTCGGTCGCGAATTCGCCGAGCTCCGCGTTGTGTCGTTCGTGCAGGCGCTTCAGGCGCGCGCGCGACATCGCGGCGACGATCACCTTCGACGAGGCGCCGACGAACAGCGGCATGATGCGGCCGCGCCCGAAGCCCAGCTGCAGGTTTTCGGCGCCGGACTCGTGCATCACGTTGATGATCTGCTCGTCGAACAGCGTCGACACGAGCGCGTCGCCGCCGGTGACCTGGACCAGATGCTGAATCACCGGTTTCGCGGCATTCAGCGTCGGGTCGGACTGCCGCATGTTGTAGTCGAGATGGATGATGCGCGGCCCGAGCGTATAGCGACCATTGCTGCCGACGAGCAGGCCGACGGACGCCAGTTCCTTCACGTAGCGGTAGCACGTGGTGCGCGAGAAGCCCATGTGTTCGGCGATCTCCTCGGCGGTCATCGACGTCGCGGACGACGAGAAGACGTCAAGGATGGACAGCATTTTGGTCAGGCTCGACATGACGTGATCCGGGTTCAGACGGGTTGCGGCAACCGAACGAGCGGCGCGACGGCGTTGCAGCGCAAGCGGGCCGGCCACGCTGCCGCTGCGCCGGCGACAGGGCCGTAGTCTAACTGAAGTCGGTCGCGCGGCGCCCGACCGCAGGGCGCGCAGCACCGACCAGCAACGACGGATTTCGATAGGCATCCCTACATGAAGAGGAGAGTGAAGATGAAGACGTGGATCCGCGTGCTGGCAATCTACGGATGCGGCAGCGCCGTGCCGGCGTTCGCGCAATCGAGCGTGACGCTCTATGGTTCGCTGGACACCGGCGTCACCTATACGAGCAATGTCGCGTCGGCGCCGCGCGGCGGCCGCCAGCTCGCGTTGCAGGCCGGCGTGGCGCGCAACGACGTGTGGGGGCTGACGGGCCGGGAGGATCTCGGCGGCGCGAACTTTGCGGTTTTCCGGCTCGAAAGCCAGTTCCAGACCTCCGACGGCACGCTCACCGTGCCGGGCGCCGCGTTCAGTTCGCAAGCGTACGTCGGGCTCGGCGGGGACTGGGGAACCGTGACGCTCGGCCGCCAGTTCGATTTCGTCGGCGATCTGATGCCGGCCTTCGCGATCGGCGCGAATACGCCGGCCGGCCTGCTTGCATGGGGCTTGCCGGCGAATGCGTCGGCCGGCGGCGCGCTCGACAACCGCGTCTGGGGCGTGCAGGTGAACAACGCGGTGAAGTACGTGAGTCCGACCTTCGGCGGCGTGTCGTTCGGCGGCATGTGGGGGTTCGGCAACGTACCGGGCACGGTCGCGCGCAGCAGCGTGCAGAGCGCGATGGTGTCGTACACGCAAGGCGCGTTCAGCGCCGCGCTCGTGTATTTCGGCCAGCACGACGTGACCTCCGGCGGCAATCTCCGCAACTTCTCGGGCGGCGCCGGCTACGACGTCGGCCGGCTGCGTGTGTTCGGCATGGTGTCGGACGTGCGGATCAGCGCGGCCGCACCGCTGCGGGCCACGACCTACGATGCCGGGCTGACCTATGCAGTGACGCCGTCGCTGCAACTCGGCGGCGGCTTCCAGTTCCAGCAACGCGGCGGCGATACGGGCTCGGCCAACCAGCTCACGCTGACGGCCGACTATTCGCTGTCGAAACGGACCGGCCTGTATGCGGTATTCGCGCGCGGGCACGACAGCGCGTACGGCGCACAGGTCGAGGCCGCGCTCGGCGGCGCGGCGTCGGGGTCGACCCAGAGCGCGGTCCGCGTGGGCCTGCGCCACCAGTTCTGACGGTGCGGCGCGCGACGGCCGGCACGCGCAACGCGCGGCCGCCGTCGCGCCGCGCGCATGTCAGAAGCGATGCATCATCCCGATGCGCAACGCGAGCTGGTTGCGGCCCGACGACTGTCCGGCGGTGCCGAGCACGTGCGCATGGTCGAAGTCGGTGCCGGTGTTGCCGGTCGCATGCTGGTACGCACCCTGGATGTACGTGGAGGTCCGCTTGCTGAGGTCGTAGTCGAGCATCATCGACAGCTGGTGCCAGCTCGGCGAGGCGTCGCCCGCCGCCGTCGCGACGCGCGCGTGCGTATAGGTGTAGGCGGCGCCGAACCACACGTCGGGCAGGAGGAAATACTGGCCGTTGACCTCGAAATTGTCGAACTTCCACGCGTTCTGCGAGCCCGTCGCAGGCTGGTTCGTGAAGTAGACGTTCGCCTCGGGGCCGTAGACGTCGACGTGCGAATAGGCGGCGGACAGCGTCAGCTTGTCATTGAACTTGTACGACGCGCCGACATCGATGTTCTGCTGCGAACGGCCGCTGAAAACCGTATCGTCGCTCGACAACGCGCCGGCCGCCGTCGCGCCGCCGTTGTTGGCCTTCAGATACGCGACGGCGGCGGAGAACGCACCGGCCTGGTACTGCATCGCGGCGCTGTAGACGCGGTTGCGGGCGAAGCCGCCCGCCTGATTCGAGAGCCCGTAGAGCACTTCGCCCTTGAAGCCGCCGTACGTCGGCGACACGTACTTGACGCTGTTCTGGATGCGGTAGTCCCAGTCGGCGTTGTCGTTGTCGTACGGGTGGGCGCCGAAGTCGCCGAGCCAGTTGCCGGCGGCCGCGAACGGGCTCCACATGTCGAGCGTGGGGTCGTACTGACGGCCCAGCGTGAGTGTGCCGAAGCGATCGGAATCGAGCCCGACGTAGGCCTGCCGGCCGAACATCCGCGACGCGACGCCGAGCGCGCCGGTGCTTGCGTTGAAACCATTCTCGAGCTGGAAGATCGCCCGCAGCCCGCCACCGAGATCTTCCGTCCCCTTCAGCCCCCAGTTGCTGCCGACGGTGTCGCCGCTGACCATCTGGTAGGCGCGGCTTCCGGCCGCGTTGCTCGTGAAATTGATGCCTTGGTCGATCGATCCGTAAAGCGTCACGCTGCTCTGCGCGTGAGCGCCCAGGTTGAACCCCATCGCGCAGGCCGCCGTGACGGCCGCTACGGCCGCAATCCTCTTTTTCATTGTCGATCTCCGGGTGACGCAGGAATGGCAGCCCGCGTCGCGACGGGCACGCACGCGCCTCCCGCCGGATCAGGATCTGCCATCGGTTAGTAAGACGAAAGACGTGACGTGGAACGAGCCGGGCCGCGACGAGCGGCCCGGTGGTGAAGCGTCGGGTGGTGCGCGCAGGCGCGCGGCGACGGCGTTACAGCATGCGTCGCAACACGTCGTTCTCGCGGTTCGGATCGAAGAAGCGGTGCTTCAGCGCGGCGAGCACGTGCAGCACGACGAGCGCGAGCAGCGTGTAGGCGAGCGTCCTGTGCAGCCACTGGAACGCGACGAACCAGTGGTCGTTCTTCGCCAGCAGCTCGGGCACGCGCAGACCGAAGAACGGCACGCCGTCGCTCTGCGTATAGGTGCTCGACATCGAATAGCCCATCAACGGCACGACGACGGCCAGCGCGTACAGCAGGTAATGGGCGAGCTTGGCGAGCTTGCGGTCGAGTTTCGGCAGGCTCGCCGGCAGCGGCGGCAACGTCTGCATCGAGCGGATCGCCAGTTGGGTCAGGACCACCAGCAGCGTGAGCACGCCGAATTCCTTGTGGGTCGGGTAGTACCAGTCGAATTTGGCGGGCAGGTTGTCGTCGAGCCGGACCATCGTCCATCCGGTCCACAGCTGCGCACCGATCAGGATCGCCCTGAGCCAATGAAGCAGCCGAAGCGTGAGCGGATACTTGTGCGCTGGAATTGCAATAGCCTGGTCGTTCATCTGGATGGTCTCTCGTGTAGGCACAACTGCGAAGGGCGGGATGTCGAACGCCGGCGTCGACATTCCGCGCCGTATGGGGCAACTCGCGCCGGGCCGATGCCCCCGACCGCCGCGCGGCGCACGCGCCGTCGAGACGACGCGCGTGCGGCCGATGCGCCGCGTCGTCAGGCGATCGCTCGCGCGTCCGCGCAGCATTCCTGCAGCGCGTCGCGCAGCGCATGCGCGATGAGGTCGGTCTCCTTCGGCTGCAGCGTCAACGGCGGCGACATCACGATCTTGTTGGCGATCGCCCGGACCAGCACGCCGCGCTTGCGTGCGGCATCCGCCACGCGCGCCGCGAACCCCTTGCCGGGATCGAGCGGCGTGCGGCTCGCCTTGTCGGTCACGAGATCGAGCGCCAGCATCAGCCCCTTGCCGCGCACGTCGCCGACCGTTTCGAAGTCGCGCGTCAACGGCAGCAGCTGCTCGAGCAGGCGTTGGCCCATGCGCGCCGCGTTGCCCGGCAGATCCTCGGCTTCGACGATGTCGAGTACGGCGAGCGACGCGGCGCAGGCGAGCGGATGGCCGCTGTACGTATAGCCGTGCATGACGACGTGCGAGAAGCCCGCGCCGTGCTCGATCGTTTGCGCGATCCGGCCGTTGTACAGCGTCGCGCCGAGCGGCACGTAGCCGGCCGAAATGCCCTTGGCGACGCACAGGATGTCGGCGGCGACGCCCCAGCCGCGGCTGCCGAGCATGCTGCCGGTGCGACCGAAGCCGGTCACCACTTCGTCGGCGATCAGCAGGATGCCGTGCCGGTCGCATACGTTCCGCACGCGCGCCCAGTAGCTGGCCGGCGGGACGATCAGGCCGCCGGCGCCCTGCACCGGCTCCGCGACGAACGCCGCGATGGTCTGCTGGCCATGAAAGGCGATCGTGTCCTCCAGTTGCCGGATGCAGTGTTCGACCAGCTGGTCCGGATCATCGCAGTTCCACGGATTGCGATACAGCCACGGGGTATCCAGCAGCACGCAGCCGGGCAGCAACGGACCGTGATTGTAGTGGTAGACGCCGTTGCCGCCGATCGACGTGCCGCCCATGTGCACGCCGTGATAGCCGTTGCGCAGCGACAGGAACTTCGTGCGCGACGGCTCGCCCGCGGCGACCCAGTACTGGCGCGCCATCTTCAGCGCGGTCTCGATCGCGTCGGAGCCGCCGCTGCCGAACATGACGCGCTGCATGTCCTCCTGCTCGAACATCGCGCACAGGCGGTCGGCCAGATCGTAGACGCGCGGGTGGGCCACGCCGTCGAAGGTCTGATAGTAGGACAGCTCGTCCATCTGGCGCGCGATCGCGGCCTTCACTTCCGGCCGGTTGTGGCCGACGTTGACGTTCCACAGGCCGCCGACGCCGTCGAGCATGCGGTGGCCTTCGACGTCGTACACGTAGTTGCCGTCGCCGCGGGCGATGATGACCGTCGGGGTCGTATGCCCGGCCGCGGCCGAGCTCATCGGGTGCCAGAATCGCTTTTGTCGCTTTTGGTAGTCCATGAGGTATCTCTCTTCAAGTGCGTGAACACGGTGCGGCGCGGCGTGCGCCGCGACATCACAGCGCGGCCGTGACGATCTTTTCCTCGAGGTACGAATCGAGCGCGGCCTTCGACAGGTCACGCCCGATTCCGCTTTGCCGGGTGCCGCCCCACGGCAGGCGCGCATCGATCGGGCTCCATGCGTTGATGGCGACCGCGCCGACGTCGAGCCGTTCGGCGACGCGGTGCGCGGTGCCGACATCCTGCGTCCAGACCGAGGCGGACAGGCCGAACGGCGTGTCGTTGGCGATCCGGATCGCATCGTCCTCGGTCTCGAACGGCATCACCATGCCGACCGGGCCGAACACTTCTTCGCGCGCGATGCGCATGCCCGGATGCACGCCGCCGAGTATCGTCGGGCGCATGAAGCAGCCGCGCGGCGGCACCTGTTCGTCGCCGGCGAGCATGACCGCGCCTTCGGCCAGCGCCGCCGCGACGTGCGCCCGCACGCGTGCGAGATGCCGCGGGTTGATGAGCGCGCCCATCTGCACGCCGGCCTCGGTCGGCGGCCCGACGCGGATGGTGCGTGCCGCGTCGGCGAGCCGCGCTTCGAGTGCGTCCGCGATCGACCGGTGCGCGAGCACGCGCGAGCCGGCCGCACACGTCTGCCCCTGGTTCGCGAACATGCCGGCCACCAGCGACGGGATCGCGCGGTCGAGATCGGCATCCGCGAAGACGATCTGCGCGGCCTTGCCGCCGAGCTCGAGCGTGACGCGCTTGAAGGTGCGCGCCGCATCGCAGGCGATCGTGCGGCCGACTTCGGTACTGCCGGTGAAACTGATCTTGCTGACGAGCGGATGCGCGACGAGCGCAGCGCCGACCTCGGCGCCCATGCCGTGCACGATGTTGACGACGCCGGCCGGCAGGCCGGCTTCGCACGCGAGCTTGCCGAGCCGCGCCACGGCGAGCGGCGCATCCTCGGACGGCTTGATCACCACCGGGCAGCCGGCCGCGAGCGCCGGTGCGAGCTTCCATACGGCGATCATCAGCGGCGCGTTCCACGGCACGATCTGGCCGGCCACGCCGACCGGCGCGCGCCGCGTGTAACTGAGCGTCGGGCGGCCCATGAAGCCGTCGGTCGGGATCGTCCGGCCCTCGAGCTTGTCGGCCCATCCGGCGAAATAGCGCAGCGTGTCGATGGTCATCGGCAGGTCCATCATGCGCATCTCGGCCGGCGGCCGCCCTTGTTCGACGGCGAGGAGGCTCTCCAGCGCTTCGCTTTCGCGCTCGACGAGGTCCGCCAGCCGATACAGCCAGCGGGCGCGGGCCGCGCCGCCGGCGCGGGCCCATGCGTCGTCGTGCAATGCGTCGTGGGCGGCGCGCACGGCGCGATCGACGTCGTCGGCGCTCGAGGCGGGAACGGTGCAGATGCAGTCTCCGGTCGCGGGCGCCAGCTTGTCGAAGGTGCGGCCGGTGGAGGCATCGCAATGCCGGCCGCCGATCAGGTTCTGGATTTTCATCATGGTGTCCGTGTGTCACAGGTACGAAGCGTCGGGCCGATCGGGCGGGGCGATGACGGCTGCCACGGCCGCGGTCCAACGTCGGATTCACTGTATGTCGATGAAACGGCGCGCGTTGTCCGCTATCGGCAATCGCTGCCGCGCGTACCGGTCAGGGAATACCCGTGCCGACGGCGGCGCGACGCGTCTATGCATAGACGCATAGACGCGCCCGCGGCGGGATTGCGGTGGGAATGCGGTGGGAATGCGGTGGGATTGCGGTGGGATTGCGGCGCGGCGGCAGCGCTGCGCGCGCCGGGCCGCGCTTACTGGGCGGCGCGCCCGAGTTCGCGGTACAGGTCGGGATCGCTGCGCTTCAATCGCAATGCGGCGCGAATGCCGAGCGCGCCGATGGCGAGCAGGAAATACGGAAACATCGCGACGAACGCGGAGTCCGATCCGCTCAGCACCGACAGGTTGCGCACCACCAGCACGAGACATGCGCCGAGCGCGACCACGCTGACGAGCGGCGCGATCAGGCGGTGCACGATCGAGGCGTCCCGATGGTCGCGCGCGAAGAAGGCGATCACCGACGTCGCCACGAGGATCTGCACGGCGATGATGCCGATCGTCGCGAGCGCGCTCATCCACGAGAACACGATGGCGAACGGGTCGAGCCGGAACGCGGCCGAGCCGACGATCGCCGCGAGCGCGATCACCGTCTGCACCTTGCCCGCGACGTCGGGGCAGCGATGCACGGGGCACGTATGGCCGAGCTTGCGCCACAGCACGCGTTCCCGCCCCATCGCGTAGAAATAGCGCGTGATCGTGTTGTGGAACGACAGGATGGCCGCGAACAGGCTCGTGACGAGCAGCACGTTCATCGCATCGGTGGCGATGTTGCCGAGCAGCCGGCTGCTGACGGCGAACCACAGATTGGCCGGATCGCGGGCCGCTTGCGCGGCGATGTGGCCTTCGCCCCACGCCTCGACGATCGCCCATGACGACAGCGCGTAGAACACCATGATGAGGATCACGGCCAGGTACGTCGCGCGCGGGATCGTGCGCTTCGGGTCGCGCGCTTCCTCGGAGAAGATGGCCGTGGCCTCGAAGCCCATGTACGAGCCGAGGACGAACACGAGCGCGGTGCCGAGGCCCGGCACGAACACCGCCGCGGGCATGAACGGCCTCGCGCTGAAGCCGCCGGCAGTCGCGCCGTGCGCGACGATCGCGACGTCGAGCAGCATCACGATCGCGATCTCGCCGAGCATCAGCAGGCCGAGCAGCCGTCCGCTGAACTCGATGTGTCGCGCGCCGCAGAGATGCACGGCGGCGACGCAGGCCAGCGCGAACGCCCACCACGGCACGTCGACGCCGTAATGCTGCTGGACGGCGTTGTTGAGAAAGAAGCCGAACATGCTGTAGATCGCGATCTGCACCGCGTTGTACGCGACGATCGCGACGAATGCGCCGCCCACGCCGACGGGCCGCCCGAGCCCGTTCGCGATGTACGCATAGAAGGCGCCCGCGTTGGAGATATGCCGGCTCATCGCCGCGTATCCGATGCTGAAGATCAGGTACATCACGCCGGCCAGCACGAAGACGCCGGGCACGCCGGGGCCGTTGCCGAGCGAGAACGCCGCCGGTGTCGCGCCGACCATCGCGGTGAGCGGCGCGGCCGCGGCGACGACGAAGAAGACGATGTGTGAGAGTCCGACCGCGTTCCTGCTGAGCCCCGCGTCGGACCGGGATGACGATTCGTTCATGAGTAGTCCCGCTGGCCGGATCGTCCGTCAGGAAGCGACCACGGCATGCCTGATCAATGTCCGTGCGCCGCGGGACCATCCTGACGATCCGGCAACGGGAGCTGCCGTGCGGCGACGACACAGGTGTGTGCTTCGACGGCCGCCCGGTCACGCATCTGGTGCATGCGTGCGAACGGGCCGACGCCAGAATTTAGGGTGCCGAAATCCGGGACGTTGTCCGCTATCGGCAATCCGCGCGCGCCGTGCGGCAGGGAATTACCCGGATACGGCGCGCGGCGGCGCGACGGTTCAGCTCAGGCGCGGCGTGTGCGACGGCAGCTCGTGGAAATGTTGCTGGTAGTACGCGGAGAAGCGCCCGAAATGACAAAAGCCGAATTGCGCCGCCGCGTCGCCGATCCGCATCGTCTCGGGTGTCGTCATCAGGAAGCGGCGCACCGCGTTGAGCCGGATCGAGCGCAGGTAGGCGGTCGGCGTGGTGCCGACGACGTTCTGAAAGCTGTATTGCAGCGTGCGGCGGCTGATTCGGAGGTGATGGCAGAGATCGATCACCGTCGGCACGTCGTCGCATTCCAGTGCGATTTCTTGGCTGCGCCGCACGATGTAGCTTTGCGTCGACGCCGACGGCAGCGCGCCCGCATCCGCTTCGTCCGACTGTACGAGGTCGAGCAGGATGCCGACCACGTTATGGGCGAGCACGCGTTCGTCGAACGCGTCGCGGGCCGTGAGCGAACCGTGGTCGAGCGCCTGGCAGAGCACGCGCTCGAGGCCGTCCAGCGCCGTGCGGTAGCGCACCGGCGAGATCGGCAGCACCGGTTGCCGGAGGACGCGCGCCGGCAGGTTCGCCAGTTCGTCGAGCGCGTGATCGGCCGTGAGCGTGCGGTCGATCGTGAAGGCGAGCACTTCGGTGTCGCACGGAAGATGCGCGACGAACTCTTCGCCGCCGCGCAGCGTCAGCAGGCTCGGACGCTCGACGGTGCGCCCCTGCACGATCGGTGCGGCCGTGTTCGCGATCGGCAGCGCGAAGCAGAGGCGGCCGCGCGGCGCGAGGCCGTGCTGCATGACACGCTGGTTGATCCGTTCGCGGAACACGTGAAAGCGCTGGCCGGCGACCTGGCGCAGCGTCGTCGTGGCGATGCCCGGACTGATCTGGTCGTAGTGCTGCGACCAGTTCACGATGGCCTGCGAATGGAGGAAGACGTCCGAGAAGCAGCGGGATTCGGCATGCAGGTTCATGGTGTCGCTGAGGCGCCCCATCTCAAATTCAATGCCGGCCGAAGCCGGCTCATGCTGCCCGTCGCGGGTCACGGGAATCGCGCAATGCGCGGCCCGCCGCGGCGTTGCGCTGAAGGCGGCCGGTCACGGGACCGGTCGTGCAGACGATCATATCCAGAAAAAAACCGCGGGGTGACGCGGTCTGCGGGGACCGTAATGAAGTGAAGCGACCGCTGGAAACGGGACCGACCGCGGGTGCTGGCTGCCGCAATCGTCCACGTCGTGTCGGTGAATCCCATTATAGGGGATTCAATTTAATGTCGAGAGCGGGTTTACGCATGGTGTCGCCGGGTGGTTCTGGCGCCGCCGCGACGGGCGAGAGCGCGGATCGAAGACAGGGCGGAAGGCGTCGCCTTCGAGTGGGGGTAGACGCGCGCGGACGGCAAATCGCGCCGTTCTCCGCGCCGACCGCCTCGGGGCCACAACCGTTACCGGGCGCCGGGCAGAGCGCCGCCGGCCCGAATCTCGCGTCGCCCGTGCTCCGCCGCCGCGCGCGGGCCGTAGGCGGCGTGAAGCAAGCTGCTCGTCTCGCCGGCTTGGTTGATGACTGAAGCCAGATTCCCGATTCCGGGACATTGATGAATGAGGTGCGGATTGAATCTCATGTAAACCACCTATTAGTACCAAATTACGGGATTCATATAATCCGTTCATGCGGCCTGGCATTGGTGCCCGTTCGCTCGACGCGTTTCGGCATGCCGGGGCGCGGCTTCATCGGGGCAGCCGTCCGGACGCCAGGACGACGGCCTCGCCCCCTGCCATGCGGCGGCGAGCGGCTGCCGCGAGCGACGTTCATCTTCCGGGAGCCGTCGATGTCCGAGTCATCCTCTGCGTTCCTGTACCGCCGGGTCGCGCTGCGCGTGATTCCGTTTCTGTTCGTCTGCTACGTGGTCAACTTCATCGACCGCGTGAACATCGGCTTCGCCAAGCTGCAGTTCCTGCAGGACCTCGGCCTGAGCGAGGCCGCGTTCGGGGCCGCGACGGCCATCTTTTTCATCAGTTACGCGGCGTTCGAGGTGCCGAGCAATCTGGTGCTGGCGCGGATCGGCGCGAGCCGGACGCTGATGCGCATCATGGTGCTGTGGGGGCTGTGCACGATCGCGCAGATGTTCGTGACGGGCAGCGTGTCGCTGTACGTCGTGCGCTTTCTGCTCGGCGCGGCCGAGGCCGGCTTCTTTCCGGGCCTCATCCTGTATCTGTCGTACTGGTTTCCGGATGCCGTGCGCGCGCGCGTGAACAGCGTGCTGCTGCTCGCCGTGCCGGTGGCCGGGATGATCGGCGGGCCGCTGTCCGGCTGGATCATGGCGCACCTGCAGGACGCGCTCGGGTTGCGCGGCTGGCAGTGGCTGTTTCTGATCGAAGGTCTGCCGGCCATCGCGCTGGGCCTGATCGCGCCGCTGATGCTGAGCGACCGGCCGGAACAGGCGGCGTGGCTGTCGGCCGCGGACCGGCACGCGCTGTTGCGCGACCTGCAGGCCGAGCGGGCCGCTGCCGTCGTCGGGCATGACGGGGCCGGCGTGCTCGACGTTCTCCGCAACGGCCGCGTGCTCGGGCTCGCGGCGATCTATTTCTGCGTATACGTCGGGATGGGCGCGGTGACGTTCTGGTCGCCGTCGGTGTTGAAGGCGTCCGGGGTGGCGACCGTGTCCGGCGTCGGCTGGCTGTCCGGGCTGATTTCGGTCTTCACGATGATCGGCAACGTCGCGATCGCGTGGAGTTCGGACCGGCACGGCGAGCGGCGCTGGCATACGGTCGCGTGCATGCTCGTCACCGCGTGCAGCCTGCTGCTCCTGCGGTTCGCGGCCGGGCACGTCTGGATGACCGTGACGCTGCTGGCCGTCGCGCAGCTGTGCGCGTTCACCGTGCCGATCGTGTTCTGGACGATTCCGGCGGCGCAGCTCACCGGCCGCGCCGCGGCGGCGGGCATCGCGGCGATCAGCATGCTCGGCTCGCTCGGCGGCGCGTTCAGTTCGTGGCTCGTCGGCGTGCTGTTCACGCGCACCGGCGCGCCGTATGCGGGGCTGGCGGTGGTTGCGATGCTGCTGATGCTCGGCGCGCTGCTGGTGACGAACCTGGTGCCGCGCACACTGCGGTCGCCGCGCGTGAGCGGCGAGCGCGCAGCGTAGCCGCGGCATGACGCTGCGCGGCAGGCAGCCTCACTTGCCGAGCAGGCCGCGCGCCGCGAGGTTCGCATACAGCGCGCGCACGCCGAAGCTCCATGGCGCGATCTCCGTGCACAGCCGCACGGTGTTCACGAGCGCGCCGAGCGCGGGCGTCGCGATCGTCACGCGGTCGCCGAGGTGGTGCGTAAAGCCGGCGCCCGGCGCGTCGCGATCCTGGATCGGCGAGAACATCGTGCCGAGGAACAGCATGAAGCCGTCCGGGTACTGGTGATGCGCGCCGCAGGTCTGGGCGACGAGATCGGTCGGGTCGCGGCTGATCTCGCGCATGTGGCTGATGCCGTCGAGCACGAAACCGTCATCGGCGCCTTCGACGCGCAGCGACACGCTGGCCTGCCGCACGCCGTCGAGCGTGAAGCCGTCGGCGAACAGCCGCACGAACGGGCCGATCGCGCACGAGCCGTTGTTGTCCTTGCATTTGCCGAGCAGCAGCGCCGAGCGGCCTTCGATGTCGCGCAGGTTGACGTCGTTGCCGAGCGTCGCGCCGACCGGCCGGCCGTCGCTGGCGACGGCCAGCACGATCTCCGGTTCCGGGTTGTTCCATACCGATGCCGGCAGCAAGCCGACGTCCGCGCCGAAACCGACCGCCGACATCGGCTGCGCCTTGGAGAACACCTCGGCGTCGGGGCCGATGCCGACCTCCATGTATTGCGACCACGCGCCGCGCCGCTCGAGTTCCGCCTTCAGGCGCAGCGCGGCGTCCGAGCCGGGCACGATTTTCGACAGATCGGTGCCGAGCGTCGCGGTGATCGCTTCGCGCACCTCGCGCGCGCGCGCCGGATCGCCGCCGGCCTGTTCCTCGATCACGCGCTCGATCAGGCTGACGGCGAACGTGACGCCGCAGGCCTTGATGGCCTGCACGTCGCACGGCGCGAGCAGCTGCGCCGCGCCGGACGCGCCAGGCGTGCCGTCGAGCGCGGCCTGCAGCAGCGGCTCGACGCGGCCGAGCGATTCGCCCGGCGCGCTGCGCGCGAGGTCGACGGCGTCGGCGCGGTCGAACAGGTCCGCGGTGGTCGGCACGGTGCGCGTGATGTCGATCAGTTCGCCGCCGCGCACGGCGACGACGCTCGGGCCCGCGTGGGCGCCGTCGTGCCGCCATACGCGGCCGATCAGCAGCGCCTGCGCGAGATCGTGCGGCAGGCAGTCGGAGACGGAAAGAGTACGCATGATGAGCTCGGCTGGAGTCGTGGGACGTTGGATCAATGCGAATGGCGCGGATTGCCGTGCCGTTCGATCACCTTCAGATACAGCGTGGCCGGCTCGAGGCAGCCGCCGGTGGACAGCTGGCCCACGAAGCGGCGATACAGCTCCTGCCACGGCGTTTGCGCTGGCGGCGCGGCGAACGTCGCGGTTTCGCGGCGCCGCGCGAGTTCCGCTTCGTCGACGAGCACGTCGACGGTCCGGCGGTTCAGGTCGACGCGGATGCGGTCGTCGGTGCGCAGCAGCGCGAGGCCGCCGCCCACCGCCGCTTCCGGCGACATGTTCAGGATCGACGGGCTGGCCGACGTGCCGCTCTGGCGTCCGTCGCCCATGCACGGCAGCGACGTCACGCCGCGCTTCACCAGCGCCGCGGGCGGCGCCATGTTGACGACCTCCGCGCTGCCCGGGTAGCCGACCGTGCCGCAGCCGCGGATCACCAGGATGCAGCGCTCGTCGATGTTCAGCTGCGGATCGTCGATGCGCGCGCGGTAGTCCTCGGGGCCGTCGAACACGATCGCGCGTGCGTCGAAGGTGTTCTCGGCACCCGGCTCGGCGAGGTAGGTCTGACGGAACGCGTCGCCCACCACCGACATCTTCATGATCGCGCTGTCGAAGAAGTTGCCCGACAGCACGATGAAGCCCGCGCCGTGCTTGAGCGGCGCATCGGGCGTGCGGATCACGTCGCGATCGGCGGGCGGCGCGGCATCGGCGATCGCGCCGATCGGCCGGCCGGACACCGTCATGCAATCGCGCCGCAGCAGGCCGGCCGCATCGAGCTGGCGCAGCACCGCGGGCACGCCGCCGGCGCGATGGAAGCTCTCGCCGAGATATTCGCCGGCCGGCATGCAGTTGACGAGCAGCGGCACGGCTTCGCCGAAGCGCTGCCAGTCGTCGAGGCTCAGCTCGACGCCCATGTGGCGCGCGATCGCGATCAGGTGCGGCGGGCAGTTGGTCGACGCACCGAGCGCGGACGCGACGACGATCGCGTTCTCGAACGCAGCGCGCGTCATGATCTGCGACGGACGCACGTCGTCGCGCACCAGCTCGACCGCGCGCTTGCCGGTCGCGTAGGCCATCTGGCCGCGCTCGCGGTAGGCGGCCGGAATGCTCGCGCAGCCCGGCAGCGACATGCCGAGCGCCTCGGCGAGACTGTTCATCGACAGCGCGGTGCCCATCGTGTTGCAGTGCCCGATCGACGGCGACGCCGCGGTGGTCAGCGCCATGAATCCTTCGTAGTCGATCTCGCCTGCCGCGAGCAGGTTGCGCGCGTGCCAGATCACCGTGCCCGAGCCGACGCGCTTGCCGTCGTGCCAGCCGTCGAGCATCGGCCCGCCCGACAGCACGATGGCCGGCATGTCGACGGTGGCCGCGGCCATCAGGCAGGCCGGCGTGGTCTTGTCGCAGCCGGTGGTCAGCACCACGCCGTCCAGCGGAAAGCCGTGCAGCACTTCCACCAGCCCCAGGTACGCGAGGTTGCGGTCGAGCGCGGCGGTGGGCCGGCGGCTCTGCTCGGCGAGCGGGTGCACCGGGAACTCCATCGGAATGCCGCCCGCGTCGCGAATGCCGGCGCGCACGCGCTCGGCCAGTTCGAGATGGTGGCGGTTGCACGGTGCGAGGTCGCTGCCGGTCTGCGCGATGCCGATGATCGGGCGACCCGACTGCAGCTCGTCGCGCGTCAACCCGTAGTTCATGAAGCGCTCGACATAGAGCGCCGTCATGTCCGCATGCGCGGGATCGTCGAACCACTCCTGGCTGCGCAGGCGGCGTGGGGTGTTTGCCATGGCGAGGCTGTCTCCGAATAGGACTGTCGTGCGGGACAGTCGTGCGTTGTGCGTGCCGGATAGTTACCGGTAACATCGAGCGGATGTTAGCACGGTGGTTTTGCGTTGCGGAAGGGAATTTGCGCGGAAGGCGGCGGGGCGTTCGTGGCAGGGCGTCGCGCGTTCGCGCGCGGCGGAGCGGGCCGGCGGCGCGCTCGTGTCGACCGACGGCGGCCGGGCGGCGGGCTGCCGGCGCGCCGCGGCGGTCAGCGCGTCACGCGCTTTCGCGCGCGACGATCGTGTAGTCGATCCGGATGCTGCGCGATTCGAGCGGCTCGCCGCCGTCGCGCGCGTGCAGCGCGGCCAGCAGCGCCTCGCCCGTGTGCAGGCCGATGCCGTACGCATCGACCGACACCGTCGTGATGGTCGGATGGCAGCAGGTCGCCACTTCGAAGTTGCCGAAGCCGGCCACGGCGATGTCGGCCGGCACGGCCAGCCCGCGCCGGTGACACTCCATGATCGCGCCGAACGCCGACATGTCGCTCACGCACATCACCGCATCGGTGTCCGGCCATTTGTCCAGCAGCGCGGCCATCGCGGGGCCGCCGTGGCTCATCGTGATCGGCGAATCGCCGAGCCGCACGACGCGCGGTTCGCCCAGTGCGAGCGCCTTGATTTCGGCCTGATAGCCCTTGAGCCGGTCCAGGCCGCGGCGGTCCAGTTCGCTCGCGCCGCCGAGAAAGCCGATGCGCCGATAGCCACGCTCGGCCAGATGCCGCACCATCGCGCGCGCCGCGCGCACGTTCGAGAACCCGACCGCGGTGTCGATCGGGCGCGTGGGCAGATCCCACATCTCGACCACCGGAATAGCCGAGCGCGCCAGCAGCTTGCGCGTCGCGTCGGTGTGCTGCGCGCCGGTCAGCGCGACGCAGCGCGGCTGGTGGCGCAGCATCGAGCGCACCAGCCGTTCTTCGCGTTCGAGGTCGTAGTCGGTATCGCCGAGCAGCAGTTGCAGCCCGTGCGGTTCGAGCGCATCGGTGAGGCCGCGCACGGTGTCCGAGAAGTTGGAGCTCGACAGCGACGGTACCAGCACCGCGACGAATTCCGAACGGCCCGACGATAGCGCGCCGGCCGCGGCATCGGCGACGTAGCCGAGCTGGTCGATGGCGCGGCACACCCGTTCGCGCGTGTCGGCGGCCACGCTGTGGCCGGCGAGCACGCGCGACACGGTCATCTTCGATACGCCGGCCAGGCGCGCTACGTCGGACATGCGGGGCGGCCCGGCGGGCCGGACGGCGGTGGGACTGGGCATCGGAATTGCTGTCAAAAGAAGCATGCGAAGGCTACATCATACCGGTGCCGGATCGCGTGCCGAGCGGCGCCCGCGCGCCCGTTGCCGCCGCGCGCGTACTAGGGAAACCACTCGGCGGCCGGCGCTTGAACTGGCCCGTCCCGGCGTGCTACGTTGCTGGGCGTTACCGGTATCAGAGCGCCGGTGGCATCCGTCGCCCCGTCGGCGGATTTTTTTGCCGCAGGATGTTATCGGTAACATCGCCGGCCCGGCGAGCGTGCCGATGCGAAGAAGACCTACACAATCAGGAGACGAACGGATGCCAACCATCACACAGACCGCGGCTGCGCCGGCCGCGGCCGACTTGTCCGAAGACGCCGTCTATCGCAGGGTGATGCGGCGCATCCTGCCCTTGCTGCTGCTGTGCTACGTCGTCGCGTATCTGGACCGCGTCAACGTGGGCTTCGCGAAGCTGCAGATGCTCGACGACCTGAGCCTGAGCGACGGCGTCTATGCGCTCGGCGCCAGCATCTTCTTCTGGGGCTATTTCCTGTTCGAGATGCCCAGCAACCTGCTGCTGCATCGCTACGGCGCGCGCTTCTGGATCGCGCGGATCATGATCACGTGGGGCATCGTGTCGTCGTCGATGGCGTTCATCGTGCCGCTCGCGCAGTTCTTCCACGTGCAGACGTCGACGATGTTCTACGCGCTGCGCTTCCTGCTCGGCCTGTGCGAAGCCGGCTTTTTCCCGGGCGTCATCCTGTACATGAACTACTGGTTCCCGGCGCGTCGCCAGAGCGTCGCGATGTCGGGCTTTCTGGTCGCGATTCCGCTGAGCCTGACGCTCGGCAGCGTGGTGTCCGGCTGGCTGATGGAGCAGACGCACGGGCTGTCGGGTATGAGCGGCTGGCAGTGGATGCTGCTGCTCGAGGGCCTGCCGTCGATCGTGGTCGCGTTCGTCGTGCTGGCATTCCTCGGCGACGGTCCGCAGTCGGCGAAATGGCTGTCCGCCGACGAGAAGGCGCTGCTCGCGCGCAACCTCGAACGCGAGGCCGCGCACAAGTCGCACCGTGTCGGCGTCGCGCTGCGCAGCCCGCGCGTGTGGCTGCTGACCTTCATCCTGCTCACGTTCAACACCGGCTTCTACGGGCTGGCGTTCTGGCTGCCGTCGATCATCCGCGCGTCCGGCGTGCGCAGCCCGCTGCATATCGGGCTGCTCACCGCGATTCCGTATCTGACGGCCATTTTCGCGATGCTGTGGAACGCATCGCACTCGCGCAAGACCGGCGAGCGCCGGCTGCATGCGGCGATTCCCGCGTTGATCGGCGGCGTCGGCCTGATCGCGAGCGCCGCGTGCGCGCAGAACGTGGCGCTGTCGATCGTGTTCCTGACCATCGCGACCTGCGCGATCCTCGCGCTGATGCCGATCTACTGGACGTTCCCCGGCCAGATCCTGTCGGGCACGGCGGCGGCCGCCGGCATCGCGCTGATCAATTCGGTGGGCAACCTGTCCGGCTTCACGGGCTCGATGATCACCGGCATCGCAAAGGAAATGACCGGCAACATCAACAACGGCACCTATGCGCTCGGCGCGTGCCTGTTGATCAGCTGCGTGCTGATCCTGTCGATTCCGCGCAGCATCCTGGTGCCGCCGGCCGAGCGGTAGTACTGCGTGGTCGCATGCGGCGCGGCGGGCGACCTGCCGTATTCCCGGCGCACCGCCGCCCGACCAACATCATGCAGGCGAAGCGGCGCGTTCGGCGGCGCCTCCGCTGCGATACAGCGCAAGCGTCGCGCACAGCCCGCAGCACGCGGCGAAACTGAGCCAGTAGCCGGGCGCCGCCTTGTCGCCGGTCAGCTCGATCAGATAGGTCGACACCGCGGGCGTGAAGCCGCCGAACACCGCGGTGGCGAGGCTGAACGCCAGCGAGAAGCCGGCCACCCGAACGTTGGCGGGCATGATTTCGGTGAGTGCGGCGACCATCGCGCCGTTGTACATGCCGAAGAAGAACGACAGCCACAACAGCACGGCCAGCATGCGGCCGAAGCTCGGTGCGCCGGCGAGCCACGCGAGCGCCGGGTACGACGTCGCGATCGCCAGGACCGTCACGGCGACGAGAATCGGCTTGCGGCCGATGCGGTCCGACAGCGCGCCGCCGACCGGCAGCCACACGAAATTCGACAGGCCGACGCACAACGTGACGATCAGGCTGTCGGCGGTGGAGAGCTTGAGAACCGCCTTGCCGAACGTCGGCGTGTAGACCGTGATCAGGTAGAACGTGGTCGTGGTCATTGCGACGAGCAGCATGCCGGCGAACACGGTCCGCCAGTTCTTCAGCATCGTCGCGAAGACTTCGCGCGCCCGCGGCCGGTGGGTGCGCGCGTTGAACTCTGCGGTTTCCTGCAGCGAGCGGCGCAGCAGGAAGATCGCCGGCACGATCGCGCAACCGATGAAGAACGGAATGCGCCAGCCCCATGCGCCGATCTCCTGGCTCGTCAGCAGATGATTGAGCAGATAGCCGATGGCCGCCGCGACGACGATCGCGACCTGCTGGCTCGCCGACTGCCAGCTCGTGTAGAAGCCCTTGTGGCCCGGCGTCGCCATTTCCGCCAGATAGACGGACACGCCGCCCAGTTCCGCGCCCGCGGAGAAGCCCTGCAGCAGCCGCCCGAGCAGCACCAGCACGGGCGCGGCGACGCCGATCGTCGCGTAGCTCGGCACGCATGCGATGAGCACCGTCCCGCTCGCCATGATCGACAGCGTGACGATCAGGCCTTTGCGCCGTCCCACTTCGTCGATGTAGGCGCCGAGCACGATCGCGCCGAGCGGACGCATCAGGAAGCCGGCGCCGAACACGGCGAACGTCAGCAGCAGCGACGCGAATTCGCTCGCCGTCGGAAAGAAGACCCGCGAGATCGTGGTCGCGTAGAAGCCGAACAGGAAGAAGTCGAATTGCTCGAGAAAATTGCCGCTGGTCACGCGCAGGACCGCGCCGAGCTTCGACGGGCGGGCAGCGGCGCGAACTGGCGCGTCTGACGGTAAGCGATGCATGAGTTGTCTCCTATGGTGTGGTGGGCGGATCTGGCGCGATGCCGATCCGCTTCGCATGGCCCGGATCAGTCCGGGCTCGGTTGCAGGCGAGCGGCCTGCCGCTTCTCGATCGACGCCTTGAGCAGTGCGGCGCAGCGAAAGACGCCGTGCGCGAATTTTCCGTACGGCAACGTGACGAACAGCGCCATCACGATGCCGAGGTGGACGGCAAGCAGGCACGCCATCGCGCCGCTGTCACGCCACGCGAGCAGCGCCAGCCCCGAAGCGCTCACGAGCATCAGCAGCGCGATGAAGCCGCGATCCATCGGGCGCTGCTTCGGATCGGTCCGCGCCGGGTCGCGCCGCAGGTTGAGCCAGAGCAGGCCGGCCGGGCCGATCAGCAGGCCGATTCCGCCCGCCGTCCCGAGCAGCACGGGGACGCTCGCGAACGCATACGGCGCATGCAGGTTCAGCGCGTAGTGATAGAAGGTGGCCGTCACGGTGGCCGCGAAGCACAGCATGAAGCCGTAGAACGTGAAGTGATGGAAGCGGCGTCGCGCGAGCGTGAACGCATCGTCCGCCTCGTTGCAGCCGTCGCCGTGGCCGCCGCCGAGATAGGTCAGCGCGAGCGCGTGCTGCGCCGCTTCCGCCACGGCCGGGACGCTCGCCGTGCCGGCCGACACGTCGCGCCAGAACCGCTTCACGCCGTTGCCGAGCGCGAGCATCGCGAGGCCGAACACGCCGCCGAACATCGCCGCCAGCAGGTTGTGCGGAAACACCGCATAGAAGTTGCCGTGCGCCGCGCCGCTCAGCAGCGACCCGTTCAGCGCGGCGCCGAGTATCAGGAACAGCGCGAGCCCGACGGCGAGCGCGAGCGCGATGGTGAGTCCGTTGCGCTGATAGAGCTTGCCCATCGGCGCCGGCCACGCGTACTCGACGTAGGTATCGAAGCGGACCTGCGCCATCGCCTTCGGCACGTTGACGGCGAACGCGTGCGGCGGCGCGTACTGGCATGCGTGATAGCACGCGCCGCAGTTGTGGCACAGGTTCGCGAGGTAGTTGACGTCCGCCTTGGCGAACGCCATCCGGCGCGTCATGGCGGGGAAGACCGCGCAAAATCCCTCGCAATAGCGGCACGCATTGCAGATGCTCATCTGCCGCGCGACTTCGGCTTCGTTGTCGGTGACGGGCTGCAGGCGAATGACCGGCCGGCCGGCGGCGTGCGCGGCGGGTTCGGCGCGCTCGGTGCGAGCGACGCGCGCGGCCGGCGGCGCGTCGTGGATGCGTTCTTCAAGATTCTGCACGTTGAACTCCAGTCGATTGCGCGGCCTTCGCCGCCTGAGTGCCGGCGATACGTCCGAACGCGGTGCCGATCGACATGCCGACGCCGGCCGTATAGCCCTTGCCGAGCACGTTGCCGGCCATCATTTCGCCCGCGACGAACAGGTTGTCGCTCGGTCGCCCGCCGAAATGGACTTGTGCGCGCTCGTTGACCTTGAGCCCCAGGTACGTGAACGTGATGCCCGGTCGCAGCGCGTAGCCGAAGAACGGCGGGGTGTCGAGCGGGCGCGCCCAGTGGGTCTTCGCCGGCGTGAGCCCTTCGGTGCGGCAGTCGTCGAGCGTCGTGTGGTCGAAGGTGCCGCCGCGGCAGGCCGCGTTGTAGGCGTTCAGCGTGGCGACGAACGCGTGCTCGGGCAGCTTCAGGCCGCGCGCGAGTTCCGGCAGCGAATCGGCCCGGACGCCGGGAAACACCGGCGGCATGAAGCGTCCGAGCGCCTTTGCGTCGATGATCGAGTAGGCGATCTGGCCCGGCTGCCGCGCGACGAGCCGGCCCCAGATCGCATAGCGCTTCGGCCAGAAGTCTTCCCCTTCGTCATAGAAGCGCTCTGCGTCGCGGTTGACGACGACGCCCAGCGACACGCAGTCGATGCGCGTGCAGATGCCGCCGTCGTACAGCGGCGCGCGGGCGTCGATCGCGACGCAATGCGATTGCGACGGATCGCCGATCGCGTCCGCGCCGGCGTCGATCATGTAGCGCAGCAGCACGCCCTGATTGAAGCGCGTGCCGCGGATCAGGAAGTTGTCGGCGGGCCACTCGCCGCGCTCGTCTTGTCCCCATGCTTCGCGCAACCACGCGCGATTGGATTCGAAGCCGCCTGCCGCGAGCACGCAGCTGCGTGCCTCGAAGCGTTGCGCGCCGCTGCGCGCGGCGACGAAGCGCGCGCCGTCGAGTTCGATCGCGTCGACCGGCGTGTCGTAGCGGATCTGCACGCCGAGCGCTTCGGCGCTGCGGTAATAGGCGTTCACGAGCGCTTTGCCGCCGCCCATGAAGAAGGCGTTGGTGCGCGCGACGTGCAGCGCGCCGGACAGCGGCGGCTGAAAGCGCACGCCATGCGCCTGCATCCACGGACGACAGGTCGACGACGCGCGGATCACGAGCCGCGCCAGCGCCTCGTCGGTGATGCCGCCGGTCACCTTCAGCAGGTCCTGCCAGTATTCCTCTTCGGGATAGGCGCCGATCAGCACGTCCTGCGGCGCGTCGTGCATGCAACGCAGATTGCGGGTGTGCTGCGAGTTGCCGCCGCGCCATTCGCGCGGGGCCGATTCGAGCAGCAGCACCGAAGCGCCTGCTTCGCGCGCCATCAGCGCGGCGCAGAGCGCGGCATTGCCGCCGCCGATCACGAGTACGTCGACCATCTGAGTTGTCTCCTTTGAGACGCGACTCTACGGATCGACGCGACACGCCGCCATCACGCGGACGGCAACACGTCTTCAGTTTTCGTGAAGGGAAGGGCTACGTGCGCAGCGTGGCGCCCGGCCAGCGGCCGGCCGCGACGATTTCGCGCGCCACGTCGGCGAGTACGACGCGCGCGGCCAGCCCGGCCGGCGACAGCTCGTCGTCGGACACGCTCGCGATCAGGTTGGGCCGCGTCGCATGCGCGTCGGCAATCGGAACGCTCGCGAGCGCCGCATTCTCGAGCCGCGCGAGCGCCGCGCCCGGTTGGATGGTTGCGCCGAGGCCGCCGCGCACCGCGTCCATCAGCATCGCGAGGCCGTCGACTTCGGCGGTGATATGCGGCGTAAAGCCGGTGCGCGCGAACGCGGCATCGAGCAGCGCGCGCAAGCCATGCGGGCCGCTGGGCAGGATCAGCGGCAGCGCGCCGAGTTGCGCGAGACCCACGGGCGACCCTTCGGGCATGCCGGGCTGGCCGGCGCAGCCGATCACGAACAGATGCTCGTCGAGCAGCGGCATGACGCTCCAGCGCTGCGCGGGCTCCTCGCGGAACAGCACGGCCAGGTCGATCTGCCGCGCGCTCAGCATCGCGCCGAGGTAGCCGGACAGGCTCTCGACCATGCGCAGCCGCACCTCGGGATAGCGCTGCCGCATCGCCTTCATGAACGCGAGGCCGAGCACGCCCGTGGTGCTCGGCGCGAGCCCCACGCTGACGTGCCCGGACAGGCGCGCCTGACGGGCGGCGAGCGCCGCATCGTCGATGTGGCGCAACGCGAGCTGCGCCTGTCGCCAGAAGGCGAGCCCCGCGTCGGTCGGCACGACGCCCGTGGAGGTTCGCTGCAGCAGGCGCGTGGACAACTCGCTCTCGAGCCGGCTGATCTGCTGGCTCAGCGCCGACGTCACGACGCCGAGCTCCAGCGCTGCCTTGCCCATGCTGCCGTGCTCGACCACGCAGACGAAATAGCGCAGTTGCCTGAGTTCCATCGATGCCTCGAATTGATGCGACGGCGACATTGTCGCAGCCGACGCGCGATGCGTCGCGCGAATCGCTTTCCGATCGCCACCGGATCGCCGGTGCGCATGAACGTCGCGACTCGAATCCCGCAGCGGAGCGGTTCTCTTTTTGTCGTTATTCGCATGCGTTCAAGCGCGCATCGATTCATGGATGAACCGCGTCGCTCTATTGCGATATTCGATTATTCATGGATGAAACGGGCGAATGATTTGCTCGCGCAGAAAATCGCCCGACGCGTGTGATCTCGCAATCCGTAACGTATCTGCGTTACGGCGTGTCGTTACGTAACGGCCGAGAACGCGGCATTCGCGCAAACGTTACACCGGCCTGTTTCGATTTATTCAGATTATTGGCCCGCACACCTAGGTCATTGGTTTGTCGATGGTTTTCCGCGCTGCAGCATCAGAATGCGCAGCGGTGGCACGGAACCTGCATTAAATGCCATGTGCCGCAGTAGTTAATACCATAACGTTAGACCAACCATGAATTACACAAGCATTCCGATCACCGGCCGCGCCGTGGGGGCAAGGCGGCCGGGGCTGGGCCTTCAATCGACGGAGCAGGTCCGCTCGCGCGTCCGTTGCGGATTGCTGCGGCACGGCATGTCCGTCGCCCCATTGCGTGTTATCGAGCCGTTTTCCGCGCATGCACATAACGGTGCGATGCGCGCTTTCGAGCAGGCTGCAGTGCGTTCAACGTCCGCATGGCCCTCGCGAATCGTGGCGTGGGTCCGCTAGTCGCGAATTCGATTTCATAAGGGCATTCGAATTAATTGATTGGTCCGCGCGAATGAATCGCATTCGCGGCGAATGTGCGATGCATCGGGATGCCGAGGGCTTAACGCGTCCGGCATTTCCGTGCATGCGAAAACAGCTTGCATTGAGGAGCGCAAAAATGGGCGAACTCGCTTCCATCGGTAATGCGCGCATTGCCGATTCGGATCTGCACGAACCCGGCCGCGGCGCCGCCGCCGCCGCCGCGGTCGTGCCGGTGATCCTGGCCGGCGGCGCGGGCACGCGGCTGTGGCCGATGTCGCGCGAGCAGCATCCGAAGCAGCTGACGCAGCTCGTCGGCGACGAATCGTTGCTGGAATCGACGCTGCGTCGCGTGCGCGGTCTGTCCGCGACGTTCGAGCTGGCCGCTGCGCAGGTGGTGTGCGGCGATGCGCATCGGCACATCACGGTGCGCCAGCTCGCGGCGAGCGAGCTGCGCGCGCAGGTGATCGTCGAGCCGGCGCGGCGCGACACGGCGCCCGCCATGACGCTCGCGGCCGAACTCGCGCGCGTGCGGCACGGCGATGCGGTGCTGGCGGTGATGCCGGCCGATCACGCGATCGCCGATACGGCCGCGTTCGAGCGCGCGATGGAGACGGCGTTGCGCTACGCGCAGCTCGGTTGCCTCGCGACGCTCGGCGTGCGGCCGACGCATGCCGATTCGGGCTTCGGCTATCTGCGCACCGGCATGCCGGTGGCGCTGGACGGCGCCGCGGGCGCGTTCGCGCTCGATGCGTTCGTCGAGAAGCCCGCGCCGGAAATTGCCGCGCATTACGTCGCGTCCGGGTCGCACTGGTGGAACAGCGGGATCTACGTCGTGCGCGCCAGCGTGTGGCTGCGTGCGATCGCCGCGCTTGCGCCGGAGATTCATCACGCGTGCGTCGCCGCGATCCGCGACGGCGCCGCCGCGGCGGACTGCTTCCATCCGGCCGCGCAGCCGTTCGCCGCGTGTCCGTCGAACTCGATCGACTACGCGGTGATGGAGCGGCTCTCGTCGCTCGCCGAACCGCCGGCGGCCGTCGCGGTGCCGCTCGACGCCGGCTGGTCCGATCTCGGTTCGTGGGACGCGGTGTGGGCCGCGCTCGACAAGGACGCGAACGGCAACGCCGGGCGCGGGCGCGTGATGTTCGAGGACGCAGCCGCGTGCTACGCGCATTCCGAGGGCCGGCTCGTCGCGTGCGTCGGCGTCAGCAACGTGGCGGTGGTCGAGACGCCCGATGCGGTGCTGGTCGTGAACCGCGAGCAGGTTCAGGGCGTCAAGTCGCTGGTCGCGCGGATCAAGGCCGAACGCGGCGCGGAAGCCGACACGCATCGGCTCGTGCGGCGTCCTTGGGGCTGTTACGACTCGGTCGACCGCGGCGAGCGCTTTCAGGTGAAGCGGATCGTCGTCGATCCGGGCGCGCGTCTGTCGTTGCAGATGCATCACCATCGCGCCGAACACTGGACCGTCGTGAAAGGCACCGCGGCCGTCACGCGCGGCGACGAGCAGTTCCTGCTCGGCGAGAACGAATCGACGTACATCCCGATGGGCGTGCGCCACCGGCTCGAAAACCCGGGGCGGCTGCCGCTGGAAATCATCGAAGTGCAGACCGGCAGCTATCTCGGCGAAGACGACATCGTCCGCTTCGACGACGCCTACGGACGCGTGTGACCGCGATTGCGGCGCGCTCGTGCGCCGCGTGGAGAAAGCCCATGTTTGGAGTTCAGTCGATGGTGGCGCGCGTGCTCGACGCGGTGGTCGTGGTGGCCGCGGCGGCCGTCGCGTCGCATGTGCGCTTCGCCGACGATCCGCTCGGCCGATCCGACGCGATGGTCGTGCCGTTCGTCGTGATGCTGACGCTCGCCGTGTTTCCGGCCTTGCAGGTGTATCAGTCGTGGCGCGGGCGCTCGTGGATCGCGATGATCAGCCGCATCAGCGCCGCGTGGATCGCGGTGCAGGCCTGCAACCTGGTGCTGCTGTTCGCGCTGCATCGGGCCGATCAGGTGTCGCGCCTGTGGTTCGCGTACTGGACCGGCATCGCCGGATGTGGATTCATCGCGATGCGCATGCTCGCGTATGCGATGCTCGCGCGCGTCAGGCATGCGGGCCTGAACCTGCGCAAGGTGGCGATCGTCGGCAGCGGCGCCTATGCGGTGCGCGTGATCGAGACGCTCGCGCTGTCGCCCGCGAGCGGCTTTCGCCCGGTGCTGTTCCACGATCCGGCCGGCGCGTCCAACGGCGTGCTTCCGGCGATCACCGACTTCGCCGCGTTCGCCGCGGCCGTGCGCGCCGAAGCGGCCACCGAAATCTGGCTCGCGGTGCCGATCTGCGAGGAGCGCACGATCCGGCGCGTGTTGAAGGCGTTCGGCGACGACCTCGTCAACATCCGCTTCATGCCGGACATGCGCAGCATTGCGTGGCTCGGCGGCACGATGATGGATCTGGTCGGGATGCCCGCGATCAATCTGGTCGCGTCGCCGATGTCGCATCGCGCGCTGCTGCAGAAGGCGCTGTTCGACCGCGTGTTCGCGGCGGCGGCGCTCGTCGCGCTCGCGCCGCTGCTCGGCGCGATCGCCGTCGCGGTGAAGCTGTCGTCGCCGGGCCCGGTGCTGTTTACGCAGTATCGGAAAGGCGCGGACGGCCGCGTCTTCCGCATCTACAAGTTCCGCACCATGCGCGTACACGCCGACCCGGCCGGCGTCGTGCGTCAGGCCACGCGCGGCGATGCGCGCATCACGCGGGTCGGCGCATTCCTGCGCCGCACGAGCCTCGACGAACTGCCGCAGTTCTTCAACGTGCTGCGCGGCGACATGTCGGTCGTCGGGCCGCGGCCGCATGCGATCGAGCACGACGATCTGTACCGGCCGCTCGTCGACGGCTACATCCATCGCTACCGGATCAAGCCCGGTATCACCGGCTGGGCGCAGGTCAACGGCTATCGCGGCGAAACCGACCAACTCGACAAGATGGTTGGGCGCGTCCAGCACGACCTCTATTACCTGCGCAACTGGTCCTTCGGGCTCGACATGCGAATCGTCGCGGCCACGGTGCTGAAGGGCTTCGTGCATCCGAACGCGTACTGAGGCCGCCCATGATCGAACGCATTCTGATCGTTTGCGACGGCAACGCGTGCCGCAGCCCGATGGCGAGCGCGATGCTCGCGCGGGCGCTGCCGTTCATCCAGGTGCGCAGCGCGGGACTGATCGCGCTGGCCGGGCGGCCCGCCGCGCAGGCCGCGATCGACGCGATGCGCGCGCGCGGCTTCGACCTCACGCCGCATATCGCGCAGCCCGTGCATCTGGGCCACGTGCGCGCCTCGCAGCTGATTCTCGCGATGACGCTCGTCCAGTGCCGCGAAATCGAACGCCGCTATCCGTTTGCGCGCGGCCGCGTGTTCCAGCTCGACCACGCGACCAAGCGCGATATCGAGGATCCGGTCGGCAAGTCGGCGGACGTGTTCGACGCTGTGGCCGCCCATATCGAGCGCGCGGTCGCGCAGTGGATCGTGCGCATTCCGGCCGCCGCCGCACATGGAGGCGCGTGATGCGACGGCGCGTGCTGCGATTCGCGATGCTTGCGTGCGCGATCGGCGCAGCGGCGCCGCACGGCGGTGCGTGTGCGGCCGCTGCGCTGACGGTGTCCGCGCGTGGGCTCGCCGGCCTCGCGAACGTCGCGCCGTCGCGCGCGGATGGCGCGCGTGGCGCGCGTGCAAAGCCGGCGGCCGCGTCCGGCGTTGCCGTGCCGGCAGCCGGCTATTACGCGCTGCTGCCGATCGAGCGGCGCATGCGTGCGTTCTCGCTCGACGCGCCCGACCTGCCGGGCGTGCCGCGCGCCGGCCACGCGCGCCGCGTCGCGGTTCCGACTCGCGGCGCGCAGGACGGTGCGCGCGACGACTGGCCCGGCCTCGCGCCACCGTGGGCTCGCTCGCCATGGTGACCGACCGCAACGCATGCGAGCGGCGCGCACGGACGCTCGCCGTCGCGCAACGAAACGAGAGCCGCCGTGCGCCTGCTGCCGCGACGGACGCAACGACAGCCCGACATACGAGGCCGCAATGAATCGAGCATCAGACGTTGTATCGACCGCAGGCCGCTGGGGCCGCTGGGGCCGACCGGGCCGTTGGGGCCGCGCGCTGGCGCCGCTCGCGCTGTCCGTTGTCGTGGCCGGCTGCGCGGTCGCGCCGGGCATGCGGATGAACGACGCGCCGGCCCTTCAGCTGAACAGTGCGCGCAACGGCGAGCCGGCGCGGGCGCTCGACGTGCCGATCCGCGAGATCGACGTCGACCTGCTGCAGCGGATGCGCGACGGCGACGGCGGCGACGGCGGCGACGCCGGCGACCGGTCGGCGAACGTCGATGCGCTGCTGGCCGAGCGTGGGAAGGGCGGTTACCGCATCGGCGCGGGCGACGTGCTGCAGGTCACGGTGTGGGACCACCCGGAGCTGTCCGCGGCGGCGCCGACCAACCAGACGTCGTCGACGCAACGGCCGAGCGACCCGGTCGGCGGCTTCGTCGTCGACGAGAACGGCAGCGTGCAGTTTCCGTATGTCGGCACGCTCGCGGTCGCGGGCAGGACGACGACCGAGGTGCGCGATGCGTTCCGCGTCGCGCTCGCGAAAACGTTCCGCGATCCGCAGGTCACCGTGCGCGTCACGTCGTACCGCAGCCAGCAGGTCTACGTCGAAGGCGAGGTGCGCAATCCCGGCAACCAGCCGATCAACGACGTGCCGATGACGCTCATCGAGGCGCTCGATCGCGCGGGCGGCCTGCAGCCCACCGCCGACCGCAGCCGGATCGAGCTGCTGCGCGGCGACGCGCGCTACGTGCTCGACCTGTCGCGGCTCGTCGCGCGGCGGATCGACCCGGCGCGCATCCTGCTGCGCAATCGCGACGTGCTGCGCGTGCAGTCGCGCGAGGACAGCGGCGCATACGTGATGGGCGAGGTCACGAAGCCGACGCTCGCGCTGCCGCTGCGCGACGGGTCGCTCACGCTCGGCGACGCGTTGCAGCAGGCCGGCAGCTTCAACAGCGGCACCGCCGACACCGCGCAGGTGTACGTGATCCGCGCGCGCGGCTCGCGTACGCCGGACGTGTTCCATCTCGACGCGAAGTCGCCGGTCGCGATGGTCCTCGCGAACGACTTCCGGCTCGCGCCGAAGGACGTCGTCTATGTCGACGGCAACGGCCTCGTGCGCTTCAGCCGCGTGCTGTCGCTGCTGCTGCCCGCGATCAATGCCGGCATGACCGGCGCGCTCGTCGCGAAATGAGCGCCCGCCGCGTCGCAGCGACCGCGCCGTAACCCCGCCGTAACTACGCCGTAACCCGATAGACACTGGATTCGCCATGAACGACCTCTCCGAAACACGGCTCTACGACGCGGCGTTGTACGACGATGCGCCGCTCTCGTCCTACGTCGACATCGTGCTGGCGCGCTGGCGCCTCGTGCTCGGCATCGCGGCCGGCGTGTTCCTGCTGGGCCTGCTGTACGCGGTGTTCGCGACGCCGGTGTATCGGGTCGACGCGACGATCCAGGTCAACGAATCGACCGCCGCCGGCAACTCGCCGCTGCACGACATCGCGGCGCTGCTCGACAACGGCAGCACCACCGCAGCCGAACTCGAGCTCGTGCGCGCGCGCATGGTGATCGACGCGGTCGTCACCAAGCAGCATCTGAACCTCGTCGCCGAGCCGCGCTATGTGCCGCTGATCGGCCGCTGGGTCGCGCGCCGCTATCGCGGCGAAGGCATCGCGCCGCCGCTGTGGGGCCTGTCGCGCTTCGCGTGGGGCGGCGAGCGGTTCGACGTCGCGACGTTCGAGACGGCCGGCGCGACGAGCCACGACGGCGTCGATGCGCTGGACGGGCTGTGGTTCACCGTGACCGCGCTGGACGGCGGCCGCTACATGCTGCGGGACGACGACGACGCCATCGTGCTGAGCGGCGCCGTCGGCGCACCGGCGCATGGCGAGTACCAGGGCAAGCCGCTGACGCTGCTGGTCGCGGCGCTCGACGCGCGCCCCGGCACGACGTTCCGGCTCAAGCGTATCCCGCAGATCGAGGCCGTCGCGCAACTGCAGGACGATCTGAGCGTCGAGGAAAAGGCGAAGCAGTCGGGGATCCTGTCGGTCACGCTCGAGGGCGACGACAAGGTGCGCATCAGGGAGATCCTGAAGGCGGTGGTGGACGGCTACGTCGCGCAGAACCGCGACTACCGGAGCAAGGAGGCGGCCGCCACGCTCGAGTCGCTGAAGATCAGCATGCCGGCGGTCGAGCAGACGCTGAAGGACGCCGAGGAGCGCTACGCGAAGTTCCGCGCGCGCACGCGCACGGTCGATCTCGACGAGCAGGGCAAGCTGCTGCTCGGCCAGGAAGTCGACATCGACACGCGCATGCTCGAACTCAAGCAAAAGCGCGTCGACCTGATCGCGCGCTTCGCCGACGGGCATCCGGCCGTGCAGGCGCTCGATGCGAACCTCGCCGAACTCGCGGGCAAGGCGGCGGAACTGCGCGCGCGCGAAGCGCGGCTGCCCGATACGGAGCGCGAGGGCCTCGCGGTGTTGCGCGACGTGCGCGTGAACACCGAGCTGTACACCAACCTGCTCAACACCGCGCAGCAGCTGAACATCGCGAAGCAGAGCGAGATCGGCAACGTCCGCGCGGTCGACCAGCCGGTGCTGCCGGTGAAGCCGGTCAAGCCGAAGCGCCTGCTCGTGATCGCGCTGTCGCTGTGCGTCGGCATCGCGCTCGGCGTGGCCGCGCCGTTCGCGCAGCGCGCCGTGTGGGGCCGCGTCGAACACTCGGAGCATCTGGAGCAGGCGCTCGGCGTGCCGGTCTATGCGGTGGTGCCGCACAGCCGCGAGCAGCGGCGCCTCGTGCGCAGCCAGCAGCGCGCGGCGCAGGGCCCGCACGTGCTCGCCTCCGAGATCCCGGAGGACGTCACCGTCGACGCGATCCGCAGCCTGCGCACGACGCTGCAGTTCACGATGTCCGAGACGGGCCACCACGTGATCATGGTCACGAGCCCGCAGCCGAACGCCGGCAAGTCGTTCCTGTGCGCGAACCTCGCGTCGCTGTTCGCGTCGGGCGGCAAGCGCGTGCTGCTGATCGACGCGGACATCCGTCGCGGCCAGGCGCATCGGCACTTCGGCCTGCCGGCCGCGCCGGGGCTGCCCGACGTGATCGCGAGCGGCGCGCTCGAGCGCGGCGTGCAGCGCACGTCGATCGCCGGCGTCGACGTGCTGCCGCGCGGCGCGGTCGCGCGCACGTCCGAGCTGTTCAACGACGGCCGCTTCAAGACCGTGCTCGACGCCGCGTCGCGGCGCTACGACATCGTCATCGTCGACACCGCGCCGATCCTCGCGCTGCACGACGCGGCGACCATCGGCCGCCACGGCGCGACGACGCTGCTGTGCGTGCGGCATGGCCGCAGTTCGATGCCGGAGATCCGCGAGGCGGAGCGACGCCTGCGCAACGCCGGCATCGCGATCAGCGGCGTGGTGCTGAACGACGTGCCGCGCCGGCAGGCCGTCTACGGCACGTACGGCGAACGGAATTACGCATATGAAACCGAGCACTGAGCCGGCGCTGCGCGAGTTCGCGCCGCACGCCGCGCCCGCGCACGCTCATGCGCAGGCGCACGCGTCGCCCGGCGGCGAGCGGCTCGGCGCGCGCACCGTGCGCGGCCTCGCGTGGGCGCTGGTGCAGGCCTGGGGCGGCAAGCTCGTCACGCTCGTCACGTATCTGCTGGTCGCGCGCTGGCTCGGTCCGGCCGACGTCGGCCTTGCCGCGGCGGTCACGTTGTCGCTGTCGCTGGTGCTGATGATCGCCGAAGGCGGCCTCGGCGATGCGGTGGTCCAGCGCGCCGCGCTCGCCGACGACGATCTCGAATGGCCGTTCGCGTTCTCGATCGGCATGGCCGTCGTGCTCGCGGCCGTGCTGTTCGCGTTCGCCGCGCGCGTCGAAGCATGGCTCGGCGTGCCGGGGCTCGCGCCGTATCTGCGGGTGGCCGCCGCGTTCGTGCCGATCGGCTTGGCCGGCTCGTTTCAGGAGGCGCTGTACAAGCGGCGGCTCGATTTCCGGACGCTCGCGATGCGCCAGCTCGTGTCGGTGAGCGTCGCGGGCGCGGTGGCCGTTGCGCTCGCGGTGGCCGGCGCCGGCGCGTGGAGCCTGATCGCGCAGGCGGCGACCTTCATGACGGTGTCCGCGGCGTGGCTGTGGCGCCGGCCGGTGTGGCGTCCGCGCGGCCGCCGCAACGTGGCGACGTTCGCGCCGCTCGCGCGCTTCGGCGCGCATGTCGTCGCCGCGCGGCTGATCGACTGGTGGGCGACGCGCACCGTCGACCTGATCGTCGTCGCGCTGTACGGCGCGGCCGGCCTCGGCATCTATGCGATCGGCGCGCGGCTCTATCAGACGGCGCTCGAGCTGCTGTGCCGCGCGGCGACCGACGTCGCGCTCGCCGTGCTGTCGCGCGTCGCGCACGACGCCGAGCGGATGGCGGCCACCTACGTCGACGTCACCGGCCTCGCGGCGATGACGGCGGCGCCGCTGTTCGTGCTGATGGCCGTGTTGAGCCACGACATCACGATCGTGCTGTTCGGTGCGCGCTGGGCCGCCAGCGCCGCGGTCATGACGCCGCTGATGGCGCTCGGGGCCGTGCAGACGGTTCAGTTCGTCAACGGCGCGTTCCTCGCGGCGCGCGGCCGCCCGCACGTGACGATGTGGCTGACGCTCGTCAAGCTCGCGCTGGTGCTGGCGACGATGGTGGCCGTGCCGTCGCAGCGCGTCGCGCAGCTCGCATGGCTGTACGTCGGCGCGGTGCTGTGCATCACGCCGCTCAGTTTCGGCGCGGTCGTCGTCGAGCTGGCCGTGGACCGCGCGCGGCTGCTGGGCCGGCTCGTGCCGCCGTATCTGATCGCCCTCGGCTGCGCGGCGATCGTGCGACAGGCGGGCGCGCATCTCGGCGGCGTGCCGGTCCTGGTCCGGTTGCCGCTGCTGATCGTCTGCTTCGCGAGCGCGTACGTCTGCGCGACGTGGATGCTGCGCCGCGACGCCGCGCGCCGCACCGTGTCGATGCTGATCGCGCTGCGCGCGGCGAGGAGCGCGACATGAGCGCCGCCGTTCGTCCGTTGTCGCATTCCGCCGCGCCGACGCCCGCGCGGCGCGCGCGCCTCGACGTCGCCGACGCCGTCCTGCTGGCGCTGCTGCTGCTGAATTCGATCCAGTTCCTGAAGATCGGCGGCGCGCAGCTCGGACAGCTGTTCGCGGTGCTGGTGCTGCCGGTGCTGCTGGTGCGTCGGCGCATCCACGTCGGCGCATGGGAAGTGTGGGCGTTCGCGCTGTTCGCGGGCGCCGCGCTGTCGATCACCTTCCTGTCCGGCTATCCGCGCTTCAAGGCCGCCGAGCAGATCGTGAAATTCATCTTCGTGATGCCGGCGTTCTATCTGATCGGCCGCTACTACGGCGCGCGCGCGTGCCGGCGGCCGCTGCCGTTCGGCTATGTCGCGATCGCGGCATTCGTCGCGATCCAGTACGCGCTGCAGTACTTCGACGTGCCCGTGCTGTACGAGAAGGTCGATTTCATGCAGAACGCCGTTCACGGGTCGTTCAAGGAGCGCAACTGGTTCGCGGCGTTCTTCTTCCTGAGCGCGTACGCGTGCTTCCTGCAGTCGCCGCGCCGCGTGTCCGACGTCGCGAAGTTCGTCGCGCTCGCGCTGGTCGTGACGCTGCTGAGCGAATCGAAGACGGTGCTGATCGCGTGCGCGCTCGTGATCCTGCTGCAGGTGCGCGGCCATCTGTTCGCGAAGGTGCTGACGATGGCCGCCGGCGCGGCGTTCTATCTGTACATGTTCACGCGCGAGCTGACCGGCGACCAGCTGCAGGTGCGGCTGCAGCAGGAGCGCGGCCTTGCGTTCGTCGAGTCGGTCAAGCTCGTCGGCCGCGACTTGATCGGCCACGGCTTCGGCTTCGTCGAGCATTACTTCTCGCATTCGGCGGTCGCCGTGCGCGGGCTCGGCGAGGGCACGAGCGCGGTGTTTTGCGCGCCGCTGGACCTGCTGCTGGTCGCCGGTCCGATCGGGCTGCTCGCGTGGGCCGTGTTCTTCGGCGGCCTCGGCCAGGGGCGGCGCGCGATGCTGCTGCTCGCGCCGATCGCTGCCTGGTCGCTGATCAATCCGATGCACCAGAGCGAAACGTCGTACCTGTTCCTCGGCTATCTCGCGTCGTTCGCCCGCGCGCCGCGCGCGGTCCGCCGGACGGTGCGCGCCGCACCGCGCGTCGCGCGGCTCCGATCCCCGTTCCCTACCGTGCCCATCCGATGAAATTCTCCCTGATCATGGCGACGCTCGGCCGCAGCGACGAGATCGAACGCATGCTCGATTCGCTGCTGCAGCAGGCCTACGCCGACCTCGAAGTCATCATCGTCGACCAGAACCCGGACGCGCGCGTCGCACGCATCGTCGAGCGGTATCGCGAGCGGCTGTGCATCGTCCATCTGCGTTCGGAGAAGGGCAAGTCGCGGGCGACCAACGTCGGGCTGCAGGCGGTGACGGGCGACGTGGTCGCGTTCCCCGACGACGACTGCTGGTATCGGCCCGGCACGCTCCACGCGGTCGCCGCGCTGCTGTCCGCCGACCGCATGCTCGACGGCGTGACCGGCATGAGCATCGATGCCGCGGGGCGGCCGTCGCAGGGACGGTGGGCCACCGCGGCGCAGCCCGTGAACCGCTTCAACGTGTGGGTCTGCGCGACGTCGTACACGATCTTCCTGCGCCGCTCGGCGGTGAGCGCGGCAGGGCAGTTCGACGTCGAGCTGGGCGTCGGTGCGACGAGCCGCTGGGGCGCGGGCGAGGAAGTGGATTTTCTCGTCCGTGCGTTGCGCGCCGGGTGCCGGATCGGCTACGACCCGCAGTTGCGCGTTCATCATCCCGAGCCGCTCGCCGTGCTCGACGAGTACGCGTATGCGCGCGGCCGACGCTACAACCGCGGCTTCGGCCACGTGCTGCGCATCAATCGCTATCCGCTCGCTTACGTGCTGTACATGATCGCGCGGCCCGTCGCCGGTTGCGCGCTGGCGTTCGCGCGCCGCAATCCGCAGCGCGCGAAGTACTACTGGATCGCGGCGTCGCATCGGCTGCTCGGCTGGATGGATTGAGCGATGAGCACGCCCTTCTCCATTGCGACGACGACGGCGGCCGATGCGGTTGCCGCGTGCGCGGATTGCGGCGATCACGCCGATCACACCGACCGCGCACCCGTCACCGTCTATACGGATACGCGCTGGCCGGCCGCCACCGGCATCCACAACGTGATGGCCGCTTATGCGGCGCGCGTGCCGTCCAACATCCGGATCGTCCCGTTGCCGGTCGGCGGCGGCGTCGCGCATCCGCTGTCGCCGCTCGCGCTGAGCCGCGCGCTGCGCAAGCTGCCGGCGCGCAACGCGGTGTTCTGGAATCCCGGCTTCGTACCGGCCGCGTGGCCGGGCCTGCCGTCGGTCGTCGTCGTGCACGACCTCACGCATCGCCACTTCTATACGCGTGCGCATCGGCTGTACTACGACACCGTGCTGCGTCCGCTGTACCGCCGCTGCTCGGCCATCGTCTGCGTGTCGGCGTTCACGCGCGACGAATTCCTCGCGTGGTCGGGCATGCCGCCCGAGCGCGTGCACGTGATCCACAACGGGACCGACGACGCGTACACGCACAACCGCGACACGCTCGGCCATCCGTTTCCGTACGTGCTGTATCCGGGCAACCGGCGCAACTACAAGAACCTGCACCGGCTGATCGAGGCGTTCGGCGCGAGCGGGCTGGTCGCGCTCGGCGTGCGGCTGATGCTGACCGGCGCACCCGATCCGGCGCTGCTCGAGCACGCGGCGCGGCATCGCTGCGCCGACGCCGTCACGTTCGCTGGCGTCGTGCCGAACGACGCGATGCCGAAGCTGTATCGCGGCGCGTTGTTCGTCGCGTTCGTGTCGCGGTACGAGGGCTTCGGGCTGCCGATCCTCGAGGCGATGGCGTCGGACGTACCGGTACTGACGTCGCGCGTGTCGGCGATGCCCGAGGTGGCCGGCAGCGCGGCGATGCTCGTCGATCCGGCGTCGGTCGCCGACATCGCGGCCGCGATGCGGCGGCTCGGCACCGACGCCGGCTGCCGCGAGGCGCTCGTCGCACGCGGCCGCGAGCAGCTGCGCCGCTTCAGCTGGGACGACTCGGCTTGCCGCTTCTGGAAACTCATCGAGCAGGTCGGCGCGTCGGGATGACGCGCACGGCAACGCACAGAGCCGGACCCACCGGCCAGCACATTCAACCACCGCGCGGGGTATCACGATGGAAACCGAAGGAAGAATCAGCGTCATCGTCGTCAACTACGGCACGCCCGGCCTGACGCTGCGATGCGTGGCGTCATTGATCGCGTTGCGCGTCGCGCATGCCGGCGACATCGTCTTCGTCGAGAACGCGTCGCCGGACGACTCGTACGCGCGCTTGCGCGGCGAACTGCCGGGCGGCGTCCGGCTGCTGCGCGCGGCGTGCAATCGCGGCTTCGGCTCCGGCGTGAACTTCGGGATGGCCGCGTGCCGGCGCGACTACGTGCTGGTCGTGAACCCCGACACGCGCTTCGACGAGAACGGGCTCGCGAAAGTGCTCGACCTGTTCGACGCGTGCCCGCAGGCCGGCCTCGTCGGGCTCGACCTGCAGTATCCCGACGGCCGCCGCCAGTATTCGGCGCGCCGCTTCTACAGCTGGCTCGACATCCTCGCGCGGCGCACCGCGCTGGGCCGCTCCGACCGCTTTCGCGCGCGCGTCGACCGGCATCTGATGATCGACGCGTGGGCGTGCGGCAATCCGTTCGATGCCGAGTGGGTGATGGGAACGGGCTTCGTGGTGCGCCGCGAACTGTTCGAATCGCTCGGGGGGATGGACGAAGCGTATTTCCTCTACATGGAGGACGTCGACCTCTGCGCGCGAACCTGGCTCGCCGGCTATCGCGTGCTCGGGATGCCGGGCGTCACGCTCGTGCACGAGCATCAACGGCAGTCGGCCGCGAGCCCCGTATCGCGCGCGGGACGGCATCATCTGCGCAGCCTGTGGCGGTTCTATCGCAAGTTCCACGTGCCGCTCGCGTTGCCGCCCGGCGTGTCGCGGATCGCGCGGCAATGACGCGCCTGCCATCCGCCGCGATCGCGGCGTGCATCGCGCTGGCCGCGCTATGCGGCGGCGCCCGCGCGCAGCGCGCGCCCGCGTCGCACGTCCGGCTCGCGCAGCACGGCGTCGCGCGCTACGTCGTGCGCGCCGGCGCGGCGGATGCCGTCACGCGTCACGCGGCGGACGAGATCGCCGATTACCTGTCGCGCATCAGCGGCGCGTCGTTCGCCGTGTCGAACGATGCGCCGGGCCGCACGCCGGCCATCGTCGTCGGCGGCGAGCATGCGGCGCGCCGCTGCAGCGACGCGGCGCTCGGCAGCGACGGCTTCGTGATCTGCCGCAGCGGCAGCGATCTCGTGATCGCCGGCGACACCGTGCGCGGCACGCTGTTCGGCGCGTACTGGTGGCTCGACCGCCGGCTCGGCGTGAAATGGCTCGCGCCCGATGCGACCGAAGTGCCGCGGCAGCCCGAACTGCAGGTCGACACGACGCCCGTGCTGCAGATCCCGCGCTTCGCGTATCGCGAGGTGCTGAGCGCCGAGGGCGAGGACAAGGCGTTCCGTGCGCACAACCTGCTGAACGGCGAATCTCACGGCCCGTCGTATCGCCCGTCGCCGCCCGGTATCGACATCTGGGATTACAGCTGGCTCGCGCGCGACGGTGACGCCGATTTCTGGACGCTGGTGCCGCGCGACCGTCATGCGTCGACGCACCCGTCGTGGTATGCCGGCGGGCAACTCGCGATGATGTCGGACGAGGTCCGCGCGACGATGGCCGCGGAGATCGTCAAGCGCCTGAAGCGTCGCGCCGAGCCGACGCGCATCTGGTTCGGCATCCGCGCGATGGACTGGGGCTGGGACCCCGACGACGCGAGCCGTGCGTTTGCGCATGCGCATGGCGATGCGCCGTCGGCGGCGTTCGTCGACCTCGTGCGCGACGTGTCGGAGCGCGTGCGCGCCGAGGTGCCCGGCGCGCGCTTCGCGATGCCGGCCTATCACTGGGGCTTCGCGCCGCCCGACGGCATGCTCGTCCCGGACCACGTGCGCGTGTACCCGATGACGATCCAGGTCGACTACAGCGCCGCACTGAACGACGCGCGCAACGCACGGCTGCGCGACGGCCTCGTGCGATGGAACGAGATCGCGCAGCACGTGACCGTGTGGGACCACGTCGTGAACTTCGGCGGCTATCTGCAGCCGACGCCGAATCTCTATCCGATCGGCCGCAGCATCGCGTGGCTCGCGACGTTGCCGCACGTCGACGGCTACTTCGCGGAGGGCGACTGGCAGTCGCGTGGCGGCGAGTTCGCGAGCCTGCGCGTGTGGCTGATCGCGCGGCTGCTGTGGACGCCGACGGCCGATCCGCGCGCGCTCGTGCGCGAATACTGCGACGCGTATTACGGCGCGGCCGGCCCCGCCATCGTGCGCTACATCGACCGCATGCACGCCGCGCTGCGCGCGAGCGGCGACGTGCTCGCCGAGCAGACGCCGCTCGGCATGTCGATGTACACGTACGAGTTCGTGCGCGAGTCGGAACGGGATTTCGACGCGGCCGCCCGCGCGGTCGACGGCGATGCGCTGCACGGCGCGCGCGTGCGGGCCGCGCGCATGCCCGTCGATTTCGTGATCCTCGCGCTGCGCGATCGTTATGCGGCGCGCGCGGCGCAGGACGGCTGGGATCTCGCAGTCGGCGCGCGGCGCGCGCGCCTCGACGCGGCGATTCAGGCGGCCGGCCTGCGCCAGTACCGGCAAAGCGGCGATCTCGCCGCACTCGATGCATTGCTCGACATCGACCGGCATCCGGTCGCCGCGCCGCCGATCGCGGCCGGCGTCGCCGCTGCCGACTGGCGGGCGATCGACGTGTCGCGCGTGAATCTGTACGACAGCGCGAGGATGGTCGCCGACGCCGCCGCGCCCGAAGGCGCGGCGATCGCGATTCGCGGCGATTCGGGCGTCTGGGCGATCCAGCTGAAGCTCGACAAGCTGCCGCCCGACGGGCGCTGGGATCTCTATGCGTCGGTGCGGCTGCCGGAACGCGGGGCGTCGGCGGCTGCCGTGCGCGTCGGTGCGTATCCGCCGATGACGCTGCACACCGACACGCCGGCCGGCATGCTCGACGACGCGCAGTTCCGCTGGCTGCCCGTTCCCGGCGGCCCATTCGTTCACGACGTCGATCACGAACGCGGCATCTACGTTCATGGCGTCGGCTTCGCGCACGGGCAGTCCGTGCGGGTCGGCGCGTTCGTCGCCATTCGTCATCGTGCGCCCGACGGCGCGCAGCCGCCCGCGCCACCCAAAGGAAGTGCTTCATGAAAGTCGCGATCGTTTCACCCGTTCCGCTGTTTCCGGTCAACGCCGGCAACCGCAGCCGCATCCTCAATCTGGCGCGCGCGGTGCGGTCGCTCGGCTGCGACGTGCACTTCGTCTATCTGGAGTCGAGGCAGACCGGCGGCATGGACCTCGACGCGCATCGCGACGAATTCGGCGCCGACCACGTGCAGGTACTGCATCGCACGGGCGTCGCGCTCGCGTGCTATCGGTTCAAGCGCGTCGCATGGCTCGTGCGCCGGCTGGCGGCGCAGGCGGTCGGCAGCCGTCACGCGTACTACACGGGGCTCGACGAACTGTTCAGCGACAGCTTCTTGTCGCAGCTGCGCGCGTTGCAGCGCCGTCATGCATTCGACGCCGTGTTCGTCGAATACGTGTTTTATTCGCGCGCGCTCGACGCGTTCCCCGACACGGTCGTGAAAGTCCTCGACACGCACGATATCTTCGCGGACCGGCACGTGCCGTTCATCGGTCGCGCGGGCGCGAAGCGCTACATGTTTTCGATTCCGCCGGAGCGCGAATGCGAAGGCTTGCGTCGCGCGCACGTCGCGCTGGCGATCCAGGCCGACGAAGGCGACGCGCTGGCCGCGCGCCTGGGCAGCGATGGCGCGCCGTCGGTCGCGGTACTGAGCCACTTGCTGGCGTTCCCGCCGCAGGTGGACTGTGCGTCGCATGCCGACGCGACCTTCGTCGGCAGCGACAACCAGCCGAATCGCGACGCCATGCAGTATTTCGTCGACGAGATCCTGCCGCACGTCGTCGCGCGGCTGCCGGCGTTTCGCGTGCATCTGGCCGGCACGATCGCCGCGGCCGTGCCCGACGGCGCGCACGTCGTCAAGCGCGGCCCGGTCGTCGAGCTCGGCGATGCGTTCGCGTGCGCGCCGATCTCGATCAACCCGATGCTGCTCGGCACCGGCATCAACATCAAGCTGCTCGAAAGCATGGCGCTCGGCGTGCCGACCGTCAGCACGCAAACGGGCGCGCGCGGCCTCGGCGAACACGCGGCGGGCGGCGTCACGATCGTGCCCGATGCGGACCCGCGCGGTTTCGCCGATGCGCTCGTCCGTCTCGCGACGGATCGCGCTCATCGCGTCGCACAGGGCGCGGCGGCGCGCGATGCCGCGCGCGCATGGCACGACGCGCAGTTGCGCGTGCTGCGCGAAACGCTCGCACATCGCGCGTGCGCGCGTGCGCTGGCACCTTCCACCATCCAGAGGAAACCGGACATGTCGAAACTGGCGGATCTGAAGCAGCGGCTGCGCGTGTGGCTGTACGTGAAGCGATTGACCGCGCAATGGCGCCGCGAGGCCGCACGCTGCGTCGCGCGCGACGATGCAGCGGCCGGTGCGCATCTGCTGATATTGCCGTGCGATCCGTGGACGCTGGTCGGCTCGAAAGGCGACGAGGCGATGCTGAGCGCGGTGGTCGAACGGTTGCGGGCGGCCAACCGCGCGCTGCAGGTCTCGGTCGTCACGGCCACGCCGCAGGCCGCGCACGCCGCGACGCGGATGGGCTTTCATGCGGTCGACGCGTGGCGCGAGCCGTGGCGGCTCACCGACACGGTCGAACGGCTCGCGGCGCTGCGCCCGAGCGCGCTGGTCGTCATCGGCGCCGACGTGATGGATGGCTACTACTCGCCGATGACGTCGCTGCGCCTGCTCGCGACGGCCGATCTGCTGGTTCGGCGCGGCGTGCGCGGCACGATTCTCGGCTTCAGTTTCAACGCCCGGCCGTACCGGCCGTTGCGGCACGCGTTCGACCGCCTCGACGCGCGGCTGCTGGTCAACGTTCGCGACGACGTGTCGCTCGACCGATTCAGGCGTTTCAGCTCGGCGCCCGCGACGCTCGTCGCGGATTCGGCGTTCATGCTGGCGCCGGATCACGCTTCGGACAGCGTGCGGGACACCGCCGCATGGATCGACGCACGGCGTGCGGCCGGCGATGTCGTGATCGCGTTCAATCTGCATCCGATGCTGATTCGCGGCGCCAGCGACGCCGACATCGCCGCGCTGGTCGCGGCGGCGCAGCACGCGCTTCGCGCGATCGCGGCGCAACGTGGCCTCGGCATCGTGCTGCTGTCGCACGACTATCGCGGCCGCGACGGCGACGACACGTGCCTCGAGCCGCTGCATCGCGCGTTGGCCGCGGCGTTGGGCGAGCGGCTCTGCTATCCGCGCGCGCGCATGTCGGCGGCCGAGCTGAAGGCGATCGCGGGGCAGGTCGACGGCGTGGTGACGGGCCGCATGCATCTGGCGATCGCGAGCCTCGGGATGGGCGTGCCGGTCGCGGCGCTCACCTATCAGGACAAGTTCCAGGGGCTGTTCCGCCATTTCGGCTTGTCCGACGCCTTCCTGCTGAAGCCCGCCGATGCGATGCGCGCGACGCGTCTCGCGGCCGTGCTGGAGCGGTTCGTGTCGGCGCTGCCGCAACTGCGCGAGCAGGTGCGTGCCGCGCTGCCGCGCGTGAAGGACGCGTCGCTGCGCAATCTGCGCGGCGTGATCGACGAGATCGACGCGATCGACGCGATCGAGCCGTCGTGCGCGGCGGCCTTGCCCGTTGGTCTCCATTCCAAGCCGCGCACGAGCACCGGCGCGCGCTCCCCTCAACCTGTCGAGTTTTCCCGGAACGCGTGACATGACCCATCCGACCATACGCGAGCTGCAGCGGCAGCTCGGCCGATTGAACCTGATCGTCGAAGAGGCGCGGCAGAAGGAGAAGCAGGCGCGGCTGAACGAAATTGCGGCGCACGTGCGCGAGTTCGGCATCACCGAAATCGAACTGCTGCGTGCGGCCGGTTTCGTCAAGGCGAGGAAGCAGAAGGCGCCGGCGAAATACTACGATCCCGACACCGGCCGCGCGTGGTCGGGCAAGGGCGCGCGCCCCGGCTGGCTGGCCGGCAAGAATCTCGACGACTACCTGATCAGGACGACCCCACAGCCGTGGTGGCCGGAAACGCCTTGATCGCGTTCCCGCTGCCGATGTCCGGGTATCGCGCGGCCGAGCGCCGTGCGAATCGAACGACCACCTTGAAGGGTAATGGCTGACATGCGCAATCCAGAGATGGACCCGAACGATTCGGGCAATCCGGTGCGCCGGAAGAAAGTGAACTATCGCGCGCCGGCGCTCGAGAAGGGGCTCGATATCCTCGAATTGCTGATCGATCGGCAGTACGGCATGGCGCAGGCGGACATCTGCCGAGCGCTCAAGCGCAGCCGCAGCGAGCTGTACCGGATGATGCAGGTGCTCGAGGAGCGCGGCTACATCTACCGGATCGATCGCCACGATCGCTATGCGCTGACGATGAAGCTGTATTTTCTCGGCCAGCATCACGCGCCGACGCGCTCGCTCGGCGCGCTCGTCACGCCGGCAATGCAGGAGTTCACGCTGCAGACCGTGCAGTCGTGCTACCTGACCGTGTTCGACGGCGACACGATGATCGTCATTGCCGCCGCCGACGCCGAGACGGAGTGGAACATCGCGGTTCGCGTCGGCACGCGCGTGCCGTTGCAAGGCAGCGCAGCGGGCGAGATGTACGTGGCGCTGCAGGGCGACGACGCGCGGTCCCGCTTGCTGCGCGCCGGCGCGCGGGCCGTCGGCTTGCCGGGCGCGTCGGGCCACGATGAGGCGGCGGCATCGCGTTGGGCGGACGGATGTATCCGCCGCCCGAACGCGCGCATTGCGGGCGTCACGGATATCGCGACGCCGATCGTCGACAAGACCGGTGCGGCCATCGCGATCCTCGCGTGTCCGTATCTGACGCATCCTGACGATGCCGGCGCCATGCCGGTCGAGCAGGTGGGCGTCGCACTGTACGAAACGGCGCGGCGGATTGCCGCGACGGTCGACCAGCGGTTCATGCAATCGGCGGTCGAGACGCCCGCGCGGCGCGCGACCTGCGCATGATGCCGGCGTGATACGCAGTGTGCCGGCGGTCGAGCGGGATCGCCGGCTTCCCGTCGTTGCCGACACGATCGTCGGCAAGCGGCCGCTCGCCACGACGGCCCGCATAAATCAGAGTTCTACGATATCTACACGCGTTCGCCGTCGATAGCATGCGGGTGTGGTGCTTCATTGATTCGACGGAAGCCGGGCGATGCGGAGATTGACGTTTCGCATAGCCGGTTCACGCGAGCGGAAGCATATCCCGTCAACATTTTTCCGTGCGGCGGCGTCGTTCCGTGAGGGGACCACTTCATCTGTCGAAGCTGGACGGATGAGGCGGCGCGCCGGTGCGCAAATTCGAGCGCCAAGAAATGAACATGTATCGCCTGTTTGCAGGGTGCCTGATTGCGGTGTCGTTCGCGGCGCCGGGCGACGCGAGCGCGGAATGCTGGTTCATCAACGGCAAGAGCGAACTGATCGCCAATTTTCCGTTGAAGGACGAGTATTACGTGGCGCCGGGCACCCCCGTCGGCACCGTGCTCGACGACGTGAGCATTTCGCCCGATACCGTTGCGTACGCGCGGTGCAGGTTGCCGGAGTCGCCGATCCGGAACGTTTATGGCGGGGTGCCGGTCGGCAACACCGGTGCATTCACAACCGGCGTGCCGGGCATCGGGTTGATCTTTTACGAGACCGATCCGCCCGACAGCTTCGGCCACCGCTTCGTGCACTACTGGGGCGACGGCATCGGCCCCTGGCGTCCGGGAGACTGGGGATGGTGGGGCTGGGTGTCGAGCACACCGCGGCTGGGCTCGAGGCTCGGCGTGATGCTCGTCGTGACGGGGCCGGTGGGTGTCGGCAGCGTCGCGGGCGGCTCCGTGTATGCGCGGATGACGATCTCCGGTCTTCCCGTTGGGACATTGAGGACCGGCGGCTTCAGGATTACGACGCCGGCCTGTTCCGTGCCGAACGTCAGCGTCGTTATGGGCGAAGTGTCGGCGAGCCGCTTCAGAGGCGTGGGCACGACTGCCGGCGACACGCCGTTCGACCTGCGTTTGAACGCATGTCCGGCCGGCCGCACGGCAATCTATTACCGGCTCGATCCGACCACGAGCGTCGTGCCCGGCACGGGAGAGTCGGTTGCCGCGTTGACCGGGAGCCGGCCAGCGACGGGCATCGGGCTGCAACTGCTCGACGCACTCGGCAAGCCGCTTGTGTACGGATCGACGATGCAAGTGGCCGGGTATGCCGGCAGCGCGGGCGATTACAGCGTGCCGCTTCGCGCTCGCTACTACCAGACCGACGCTTCGGTAACTGCCGGTAACGCTAACGCGGCAGTTACCGTCACGATCAGCTATGACTAGCGGTCCGCTGTTTTCAAATCGGATGCCGGTTCAAATCAAGGTAATGGCGCGGTTCTGATTCGAATTCAATTGGCGCTTTGGAGCGAAATACGGGGGAAATGCCCTCGACATTTTCGACGTGGGTCGCGGTGCACACGATGTTCGCCGCGGTGCCGAGTCGTGAGCGAATGGAATGGATTCGAACCAATTTTTGGAAAGACGAGTTTTCGGACAAATCAATTGCGCGTTCATGGAGGGTTCTGCGCTGGAGTGGTGAATAGCGGTATCTCGTATAAATATTGGTAATACGTCAAATCAGCATTCTCAACAACGGAGTAAAAGCAAATGAAAAATATCGCATTCGCGATGTCGCTGTTCGGCCTGGCATGCGCGGCGGCAAATACCGCTCATGCGGCCGACGGCACCGTCAATTTCACGGGCTCGATCGTCGCGTCGACGTGCCAGATCGAACCGGGGACGAACAATCAGGTCGTCAACCTGCCGAGGGTGTCCACCAGCCAGCTTGGGTCCGTGGGCGCCACCGTCGGCCGTACACCGTTCGTATTCCTGGTGTCGGGATGCGAGATGAACGCGGAAGGCGGTGACACCTCCGCACCGGCGAAGAAGGTATCGGTCGCGTTCGAGCCCGGCCCCAACGTCGACCTGTCAACCGGCCGTCTGAACCTGACCGGCGCCGATGCGGCCGGCGGCGTGCAAATCCAGATCCTCAACGACAAGTATGAGCCGATCCTTGTCGGCGCCCCGGCCTCGGAGCAGCGTACGCAAACCGTCAATGTCAATACGGACTCGGGTAGGGCAGCGCTCGTGTTCTCTGCGCAGTACATCGCGACGAGCGCTACTGTAACCGGCGGTTCCGCAAACTCGTACGTCACGTATTCGCTCGTCTATCCCTGATCGCACGATGAGCTGACCCCCGGCGCCGGCGGTCGCAAGGCGTACCGGCGCCGGGGTGTCATTCGGTGCGGTGGAGGTGGTCTTGTCTATTCGCACTGCAGAGGAACTGTCAGGAGGAAAAGGGAAATGAATCGTCCATATGCCATCGTCGTGGTCCTGATGTCGCTGCTGTTCTGCATGAATGCACAGGCCAGCGTGACGTTATCCGGCACCCGCGTCGTGTTCCCGGCCGCCGACAAGGAAGTCACGGTTCAGCTCACCAACGACGGCAAGCAGCCTGCGCTAGTTCAGGCCTGGATCGACAAGGGGAACCAGCGCACGTCCCCGGATGCGATCGACGTGCCGTTCGTGATCACGCCGACGATTTTTCGTGTCGAGCCGGGCAAGGGGCAGACGTTGCGGATCTTGTATACCGGCGAGCCTCTGCCGGAGAACAAGGAGTCGCTGTTCTGGTTGAACGTGCTCGATGTGCCGCCCAAGGTTAGCGGCAAGGACGACGTCAACCGCCTGCAGTTCGCGTTTCGCACCCGCATCAAGCTGATGTACCGGCCCGCCGGCCTGGCCGGAACGGCAGGCGACGCGCCCGCCCAACTGAAATGGGCACTCGGCACCGACGATGGACATCGTCCGGTGTTGAAGGCGACGAATCCGAGCGCCTACGTCGTCAATCTCGCCGGCGTCGAATTGAAATCAGGCGGGAAAACCTACGCGGCGGAGCTCGGTTATGTCGGTGCCGGCGAAACGGCTTCCTTCGCGCTGACCGGTGCCAACGGTGCCGCACTCGCGGGTGGGACCGTCCACTACAGCAGCGTGGACGACTGGGGGACGGCCCATGCGCACGAGGCGACGATCACGAAGTGATTCGGCGGTGCGTTGGAAGGTCCCAAGCGGCCGATGAGCGGAACACGAACGGGACGGTGGCGACTTCGCCATCGATAGGAGGAGAAAGCACGATGGAGAAAAAATACAGTGGCCCGCACGCGGAGATTGCGCCACGGCTCAAGCCGATATGTGCGCTGGTTTTCTCGATCGTCGCCAGCTGGCAAACGGACGCACTTGCGGTAGCGGATGAACACGCCCGGCCGCAGCAGATTGCGCAGATGGAGTTCGCGCAAGTCGAATTCGAGGGTGGATTTCTCAATAACGGCGCAGGTTCGATCGACGTGTCGCGCTATTCGCGCGGCAACGTGGTGCGCGCCGGCACCTACAGTCCAGACGTCTACGTCAGCGGCCGCTGGGCCGGGCGATTCGAGGTGCCGTTCAAGAGCGTAGCGGACAGTCCCGACGCACAGCCTTGCTTCGACAAGGCGCTGCTGGAGCGCATCGGTGTCGAGCTGACCGCGCTGTCGCAGGAAATCCGCACGCTGCTTGAACAGCAGGGTGGTTGCGTGCGCATCGGTCAGGCGATTCCGGAAGCCACCGTCGGCTTCGACTTCAACGATCTCCGGCTCGATCTCGGCATTCCGCAGGTATCGCTGAGCCGCACCGCGCGCGGCTACGTGAGCCCCGACCGATGGAGCGCGGGCGTGCCCGTCGCGATGCTTGGCTACAACGCGAACGTCTACCACGCGCAGGCGAGCGGCGCGCACGGCAGCACGCAAGGCTATGTCGGTGTCGATAGCGGATTCAACGTTCAGCGCTGGCATTTCCGGCACAGCGGGTCGTTCAACTGGGACGACCGCGGCCGCCGGCGCTACCAGAATGTCGCGACCTACGTGCAACGCGATCTGGCGTCGTGGTCGTCGCAGTTCGTGGCCGGCGATACGTATACGTCGGGCGATCTGTTCGACTCGACGTCGTTTCGCGGCGTGAGGATCAGCAGCGACGACCGGATGCTGCCGGACTCGCAGCGCGGCTACGCGCCGGTCGTGCGCGGCGTCGCGAACACCAACGCGAAGGTGACGATTTCGCAGAACGGCGTGAAGCTGTACGAGACGACGGTCGCGCCGGGCGGGTTCGTGATCGACGACCTCTATCCGACCGGCTATGGCGGCGACCTGAACGTCGTCGTCACGGAGGCGGACGGCTCCACGCACACCTTCTCCGTCCCGTATGCAGCCGTGCCGATGTCGTTGCGCCCCGGCCAGAATCGCTACAGCTTCACGGCGGGCGCTGTGCGCAACCTGTCGAACACGACGCCGTTGTTCACGCAGGCGACCTGGCAGCACGGTTTCACGAATATGCTGACCGGCTATGGCGGCGCGACGGCCGCGCAAGGCTACCTGGCGGCGATGGTCGGTGCGGTGCTGAACACCGGGTGGGGCGCAATCGGCGTCGACGTCGCGCATGCGACGACGAGGGTGCAGAACGACCGCACGTATTCGGGGCAGAGCTTTCGCGTCAGCTACGCGAAGACCGTCGCGGCCACCGGCACCAACGTCGCGATTGCCGCGTATCACTATTCGACGAACGGCTATTTCGGTCTGAACGATGCAATGACTGCGCGCGACCGCTCGGTGTCCGGCGGACCCTTGCGCCAGGTGTACCGGCAACGCAACCGCGCGTCGCTGGTGGCGAGTCAGCAGCTCGGCGACAAGGGCGGCAGCCTCAGCGTGACGGCGTCGACGTCGACCTACTGGAATCGCGCTGGCTCGGATGTCGATTTCACGGTCGGCTACAGCAACGCGTTTCGCAGCGTGGCGTACAACGTGTCGGCGACGCGTCAGCGCGACGCGTGGGGGCAGGCCAGCACGCTGGTCTATCTGGGGCTGTCGATTCCGCTCGGCAGCACGCGGCCGGCAACGCTGTCGACCAGTTTCAATCACGATACGCGCGGCTCGACGCAGATCGCGACGAGCCTGAGCGGTTCGGCCGGTGTCGACAGCAACGTGTCGTATGGCGTGAACGTGAACCGCAGCAGCGGGCCGGGCGGGGCGCAGACCAGCGGCGGCGCCAACGTGTCGTATCGCGGCGCGCGCGCGGAGCTCAGCGCAAGCGTCGGCGCGAGCGCCGATTATCAGCAGTACTCGATCGGCGCGCGCGGTGCAGTCGTCGCGCACCGCGGCGGCGTCACGCTGTCGCAACCGCTGTCAGAGACTTTCGCGATCGTCGAGGCGAAGCATGCCGAAGGTGCGCGCGTCACGAATGCGTCGGGCGTGCGCGTCGATGCGAACGGCTATGCGATCGTGCCGTACCTGACGCCGTTCTCGATGAACGACGTGTCGCTGGACCCGAAGGGGCTGTCGACGGACGTCGAACTGAAGGAGACCAGCCAGCGCGTCGCACCGCTTGCGGGCGCCGTCCCGCTGCTGGTGTTCAAGACGGACTACGGGCGCTCGGCGGTGATTCGCCTGCGGCAGGCGGACGGATCGCCGGTGCCGTTCGGTGCTGTGGTGACCGATCAGGCCGGCAAGGACATCGGCGTGGTCGGGCAGGCCGGCAAGCTGCTGGCGCGCGGTCTCGCGGAGCAGGGCGAACTGAACGTCGGGTGGGAAAGCGACGCCGGGCGCTCGGGCTGCCGGCTGTCGTATGCGTTGCCGGCGAACCCGCGCGGCGCCGGCCAGCGGGCGCTGCGGAGTCTCGATTTGCCTTGTGTGGCGGCTGGCGCGGAGCAGTACGCGCCGACGGAGGCGCAGCCGGCTGCGTGAATCGGTGTGAAGCGGCGTCGCGTGCCACTGGTTGGCGTGGCGGCTGCATCGGACGCCGGAGTGCACGACCTTCACGCATTGCGCCATTGTCGACACGGCCTGACGACGGCGTCCGATCGTCACGGCGAGGCGCATGAATCGCAGTTCTCCGATTTTCATGCATGACTCGCGCCGATAGGCTGTGCAGATGTTGTTCTGTCGGCTTCGATCGAAGTCGGAGCGATGCGGAAATTGACGTTTCGCATAACCGGTTCAGTCCAACGAATGCATAGCCCGCCAACATTTCGTCGTGGGCAGCGCCGTTCCATCATCGGAACACCTCATTGATCGATCGCAGATGGACCGATGAAGCGGCGCGTGCCTGTTCGCGTCAATCGGAGCGCCGAAAAATGAACATGTATCGCCTGTTCGCAGGCTGCCTGATGGCGGTGTCGTTTGCGACGCCGGACGGTGCACACGCGGCCTGCCAATTCATCAACAACAAGACCGAACTGCTCGCCAATTTCGCGTTGAAGTCGGAATACCAGGTGGCGCCCGGCACGGCCGTCGGCACCGTGCTGGACGACGTAAGCATTCCGGTCGATGCCGTTGCGTTCGCGAAATGCACTGCGCCCGGCCAATCGAATCGAAGCGTTTACGGCGGAACCAAGGTCGGCAGCAGTGTGACGCCCTATACGTTCGCAACCGGCGTGCCGGGCATCGGACTGGCCTTTTACGACATGGCCGACGGCGTCGTTCCGGCCTCCTTCGGCGGTTCTTCCACGAGGTACTGGGGTGCGGGCGACGGCGACGCATACGCCGGAAACTGGGGATGGTGGGGCTGGGTGGGCATGCCGTTACCGGGCGCGCGGCTCGGCGTGAAGGTCATCGTGACCGGGCCGGTGGGTGCGGGCGACGCCCCTGCCGGTTCCCTGTCGGCGCAGATGAAGCTCGATGGGCTTTCGGTTGCGACGTTGACGACCACCGGCTTCAGGGTCACGACGCCGGCCTGTGCGGTGCCGGACTTGAGCGTGGATATGGGCCAGCTGGTGACGAACCGGTTTACCGGCGCGGGGTCGTCGGCCGGCGACACGCCGTTCGATTTGCGGTTGAATGCGTGTCCCGCCGGTCGCACGGGCATCTATTACCGGTTCGATCCGACGACGCAGGTCGTGCCGGGCACGGGCGATTCGGTCGCCACGTTGAACGGGGCATCGAGCGCGACCGGAATCGGGCTGCAACTGCTCGACGCAAGCGGCAAACCGGTTGCGTTTGGAACGACGGCGAAAGTTACCGGGTATGCCGGCGCGGCCGGCGATTACAGCGTGCCGCTGCGCGCCCGTTTCTATCAGACCGCCGCTGCGGTAACGGCCGGCAGTGCCAACGCATCGATTACCGTCACGATGAGTTATGACTAGCGGTTAGTGCGTCGTTCGCGCGTTCGCGGTGTGGCGTTCGAAAATCAGAAGCTCCGATCGTTCATGGCGAGCGGCGGGCGCCCGACGGTGATTCGCGTGCGGAGGGCGGTTGGCTCGCCGGCTGCCGTCCTCGCCTCGTCGAGGCGATTCGACGAGGCGTGCTGCTCGTGTGCCGCTGCCCGCTGCTTGTGGCCTGCTCCTGGCCGCCGCCCGCCTCCTATCATCCGCCATCTGCCACCAACTCGCCGCGCCCGCCATCTAGCAACTGGCAACCGCCAGCAGGCAACCAGCAACCAGCTACGGCTAAACCGCTGACTGCCGACCGCCGACCCAACCGGCAATCGGCAATCGGCAACCGCCCGCCACCACTCGCCCCCCCAGGCACACGCCTTGCTGTCCGACACCCCGACGACGGCAGGCACGCATGCAGCAGCGCCTGCCGCGCATTTTCACGCCACACGGGTAGCGCTCGGCACGCTCAACGGCCGCGGCTCCGCGGCGCTATCTCGACCTAATCGAACGGGAGAACGCATGACGATGATCATCACGCGCGACCGCCTGCCCGCGTCGTGCAGGTTTTGCCACCGGGCGTGTCATTGCGCGCATCGCGCGCCCACCGGAGCTGTCGTCGCATGACCACGATCGGCTGCCCTACGTGCGGGACGCTCGACCATATCCCGCCGATCGAAGCACACGCGCTGGCGCGCTGCAGACGCTGCCATGCGACGCTCGAACGCCGCCGCGGCCGCAGTGTTGAGGCCGCGCTCGCCTGCACGACGGCGACCTTCGTGCTGTTGTTTCCCGCCAACCTCGCACCGCTGATGACGGTCACGATGCTGGGCGCGTCGCATTCTTCGGTGCTCGCGTCGGGCATCGTGTCGATGTGGAACGACGGCTGGGTGATCCTGGCCGTGTTGCTCGGGATGTTCGGCATCGTGCTGCCGTTCGCGCGCTTCGGCGGCCTGATGCTGGTGCTGGCCGCGATTCGCTTCGGCTGGCGGTTCTCCGGTATCGGCGCGGTGTTCCGCTGGTCGCTCGCACTCGACGCTTGGGCAATGCCGGACGTGTACCTCGTCGGCTGCATCATCGGCTACGTGCGCGTCACGCACGGTCTCACCGGGTCGATCGGCGCAGGCGGCTATTGCCTGATCGCGGCCGGCCTGATGTCGATGCTCACGCGCGCGTCGCTCGACCGGCGCACCGTGTGGCGCGCCATCGAAGCCGATCGGCATCCGTCGCGCGGCGAGGCCGTGCTGTCGTGTGCCGGTTGCGACATGGTGCAGCCGTACGCGTGCGCCGGGCGTTCGTGTTCGCGCTGCGGGCTGACGCTGCGCGCGCGCCGGGTCGCGGCGCTTTCGCGCGCGAGCGCGCTGTCGCTGGCGGCGCTCGTGCTGACCGTGCCGGCCAACCTGTTGCCGATGACGACCTCGATCCAGCTCGGACGCGTGCACATGCACCGCATCGTCGACGGCGTCATGCAGCTCTTTCACGTCGGCCTGTGGCCGTTCGGCATCTTGACGTTCATCACGAGCATCGTGATCCCGGTCGCGAAGATCGTCGGCATGGGCTGGTTCGTCGCGTCCGTGCTGCGGCGATCGCGCCGGCATCTGCGCCTGAAGGTGCGCCTCTACCGCTGGATCGACGAACTCGGCCGATGGTCGAACGTCGACGTCTTCACGATCGCGGCGTTCGTTCCGTTGATCCGCTTCGACGGCGTCGCGTCCGCGCAGCCGGCTACCGGGGCCACCGCATTCGCGCTCGTGGTGTTCCTGACCATGCTCGCGTCGCGCGCCTTCGATCCGCGCCTGATGTGGGACCGCCGCGACCGGAGGGCTCGATGAACCAGCCGCGCATCCGCCGCTCGCGCGCCGAGGTGCGCCACAGTCGTTGGCCGGGATTGATCTGGGCGGTGCCCGTCGCCACGCTGGCCGTGGTCGGATGGCTCGGGATACGGGCGCTTGCGCAGGGCGGGGAAAGCGTCACCGTGATGTTTTCCGACGCGCACGGAATGAAAGTCGACGATACCGACGTGACGCTGCGCGGCGTGAAGGTCGGCAAGGTCGCAGGCATCGCGTTGTCGCCCGACGGCCGGCATGTGGAGGTCGAGTTGAAGATCGATCGCGCGCAGCAGAAGTATCTGCTCAGCGGCACGCGCTTTTTCCTGCGCGGTGCGCAGCCGGACATGAGCGACCCGACCTCGCTGCGCGCGCTCGTCGTCGGGCCGGAAATCGTGATGGAGCCGGGCGCCGGCGCCCCGGCGCGGCACTTCGACGGCACCGAGCGCCGCCCGGCGCTCGCGCCCGAGCATGGGCCGGTGGTGCCGTACGTGATTCGGTTCGCCGGTGCGGCCGGCGAGCTGAAGGACGGCGCGCCGGTGAAACTGCGCGGCTTCCAGGTCGGCACGGTCACGCGCGTGCGGCTGAGTTACGACGCCGCCACCGGGCAGCTCGGCACGCCGGTGCAGATTGCGCTCGAACCGTCGGCGCTCGGCATCACCGGCGTGCGTCCGCCGGCCGACGGCAACTGGCGCCCCATCGTCGACGGCATGCTCGAACGGCTCGTCGCCCGCGGGCTGCGCGCGCGGCTGGTGCAGGATCCGCCGCTCGTCGGCCCGCGCATGGTCAGCCTCGATTTCGTCGCCGGCGCTTCGGCGGCCGCGTTTTCCGGTGGCGCCAACCCGGCGGAGATTCCGAGCGTCGCGTCGGCCGACTTCGATGCGATCGCCGCGCGCGCCAACGCGATCGCCGGCAAGCTCGACGCGCTGCCGATCAAGGAGACCGGCGACGACGTGCGCGCGATCGCGGCGCGGCTCAATGCGCTGACCGCATCGCCACAGATCCGCGACAGCCTCGCGCATCTCGACCGATCGGTCGCGCAGATCGACCGCACGCTGCAGCAGGTGTCGCCGCAGATCGGTCCGCTCGTCGCGCAGCTGCGCGACGCCGCGAACAGCGCCGACCAGGCCGCGGCCGCAGCCAGCCGGACGCTCGGCGACGACGCCACCACGCAGACCGGCGTGCCCGCAGTGTTGCGCGAACTCGCCGATACCGCCCGCTCGGTGCGCGCGCTGGCCGACTATCTCGACCGACATCCCGAAGCGCTCGTGCGCGGCAGAGCGAAGGAGAAGCCATGATCCGTCGATCGAAGCGACGGGCCGGCGAGGCAGCGGCGCCGGCCCCGATGAAATGGGCGGTCGTTGCGCTGGCCGCCGTGCTCGCTGCCGTGCTCGCCGGATGTGGGCACAGCCCGCCGACGCGCTATGTGGCGTTGAGTGCGACGCCGGCTACATCGACCCGCGCGGACGAGCCCATCGAGCCGGTGCAACTGACTGCCGTGCACGTGCCGGCGGAGCTCGACCGGCCCGAGGTCGTCGTGCAGCGCTCGGCGAACCGTGTCTGGATCGACGAAGGCGCGCGCTGGGCCGGGCCGCTCGACCGGATGATGCGGCGCACGCTCGCGCAGGACCTGCTGACGCGCCTGCCGACGGGGGCCGTCGTCCTGCCGGATGCGCCGCGCCCGCCCGACACGCGCACGCTCGTCGTCACGGTGCTGGACGTGCATGCGGACGACGGCGGCACGTTGACGTTGGAGGCCGCATGGACGGTGTTGGCGGGCCGGCCCGAGCGCGTGAGCGCGAGCCGCGAGACGACCTTGACCGCATCGTTGACGCAGCACGGCGCGGCCGCGCAGGCCGCCGCGCTGAGCGCGATTCTGGGACGCCTCGCGGACCAGATCGCGGCCGGGCTGCCGCCACGCTGAGCGGACGCGATCCGGCCAGCGCGGTGGCCGGACCCGTGGTGGACGGGCCGACACCGATCGAGCGATCACATCGGCACCGGTGCCGCTCGCCGCGCAGCGACGACCGGCTTGCGCGGGCCGGCCAGCAGGGAACGCACGCGCCAAATCCAGTGCGTGTCGATCGACAGCGTTCCCCGTCTTGATCGTTACTGGCGTGGGAGGACTTTGCGGATCGACCGGTGTGATCGGCAGCGCGTGACAGAGGCGGTATCGAAGTACGGCGCCGCCGGCCAGCACATTCCGCCGGCGAGACGGGCCTCACGATCGAACGCAGTCGGATCGACTGCGTTCGATCGCCGTGCCTGCCCACCGACGCGCCATTACGCCACGGCCGGGAAATCGAGCGTCGTATCGTTGACGCGATTGACCAGGTTCGTGAACGTGATCGACGCGATCGCCAGGCTGATCTCGATCAGTTGGCGCTCCGTGTAACCGGCGGCGCGCACGGCGTCGACGGCCGCCTCGAGCACCGTGCCGCGCGTGCCGACGAGCGTACGCACATAGGTCACCAGCGCGTCGCGCTTGGCGTCGCCGGTGGCCGCGCCGGCGCGCACCTGCTTCATGGCGTCGCTCGACAGCCCGGCCAGCTTGCCCATCAGCGTATGCGCGGCGACACAATAGTCACAGCCCACGTGTTCGCTGACCGCCAGCTTGATGACTTCGATGTCGGCCTTTGCGAGCGTGCCGGCAGCCACGGCCGCGTCGAACGCGAGCGCCGCGCCGAGGGCTTCGGGGCTGTGCGTGCCGATGGTTGCGTACGCATTGGGCACCTTGCCTGCGGCCTTCTTGATCTTCGCGAACACTTCCGCTGCCGCGCCGGTGGCTTCTTCAGGGCGAATGGTGGTGAGACGGGACATGATCGACTCCTTCGTTCAGTTGAGTGGTTGAACTGCTTAGCCATGTCGTATGGCATGGGAGTCAGTGTAGGGATGCAGGGCGAGTTCTTTAATGCCATACTTGCGCAAATTCATGCTCAAACGTCTCATATGGACATGCTGGACCGATTGCTGTCGATGATGCCGGTCACCGGCCGGCTGGACGTACGGTGCCATTTCGGTTCGCCGTGGCGCATCGACCATCCCGAGTCGAACGAGCGGGAGCTTCCGTATCACATCCTGTTGCGCGGCGAGGCTGTCGTCGAAGGCGAGACGGGCGGCGCGGAAGAGCCGACGCTCCGAATGAAGGCCGGCGACATCGTGGTGTTCCCCTCCGGCAGTGCGCACCGGCTGCACGACGGCAGCGGCGACGCGCCGCGCGCGGTGCAGGAGCGGCACCGCAACGGCTTGACCATTACGACGAACGGCAGCGCCGACGCGAGCATCGACGTGCTGTGCGGGCGCTTCGTGCTGCCGGCCGTCCCGCAGCAGTTGCTGCGCGACCATCTGCCTCGGCGTCTGATCGTGAGCAGCGTCGCCGCCGGCGATGGACAGACGCGCGACGCCGCGTTTGCCGCCACGCGGCTTGCGCGAGTCATCGAATTGATGCGTGAGGAAGCGCTGGAGCAACGTGCCGGCAGCGCGGCGGTGGTCGATCATCTGTCCGGCGCGCTGTTCGCGTTGACGCTGCGCAGTGCGTCCGAGTCCGGTCACGCGCCGCGCGGGCTGCTCGCGCTGGCGCAACGCCATCGGTTGCAGCCGGCGCTCACTGCGATGTTCGACGAGCCGGAAAAGCCCTGGACGCTGGCGCAGCTGGCGGAGCGCTGCCACATGTCGCGCGCGACGTTCGCACGCCACTTCGACGAGGCGATCAGCCGCTCGGCGACCGATGTGCTGACGGAAATCCGCATGGCGCTTGCAGGGCGCAAGCTGGCGCAAACGACGATGTCCGTCGCGGAGATCGGCGAGACGGTCGGATATCGGTCGGAGGCTGCGTTCCAACGCGTGTTCAAACGGCAGGTGGGGATGACGCCGGCGAAGTGGCGCATGCAAGCGACGAGAATCGCGGCGCCGGAAGTGCGGGCATTCTGACGGATGGTGCGACCATCCGTAACGTGGGCGAGCTCGCTGGAAGCATCGAGTCAGGCGCTTGCTCGCAACGCTTGGAGGTCCTCCTTGATTCGATCGCGCAAACCTGCGGCATCGCAGTCGAGCGCGCGCGGCCAGTCGAAGTCGATGACGGCGGCCCCGCTCCGATCCGGCTCGGCAACAAGACCATCAGCAGATTCGCAAACTGCGTCACGTCCTCGCGATCGATACCGTACTGAATTACGGCGAAGTCCTGGTAAAGCTCAGTGCCATCATTGAAGTGCGCAATTGTATGGTCCATTCGGCAGGGCGAGTACCAGGCACATTGACGTGATGAACCACCGCCAAACGCATCCGGCCACGACCAGACGATACATATCGACTGCTTACGAGCAAGCCGCTCAACGTCGACACCTCAGTCGACGTCGTAGTTGAGATCGTGCCACCGCTGCGACGTGCCGCCTCCTGAACCCAGCTGACCGCGTGGAAAGCGCATGACGGCGATTGCATGGAGGGCGCGCTCGTCGCCGGCCGGGTCGCCACAACTTCGGCGGACCTTCAGGTCGCGCACCCGACCTTCGTCGTCGAGCCAGACGCGCACCAAGACCCTTCGGCGGCCTTTGCCGGTTTGCGGTGTTGCACGCGAAAGCATGCGGTCAAGAAGCGACATGTAATTCCTCTGCATTGATAGGGCCGGCCGGACTTGAGCCGGCGGCCAGTCGACCGAGAGTCGACTGATCCAACGGGCCGTGGTACGGGCTTGAACGACGCGATCGGTGTGGGATTTTCGGATCCCGATGTATAGCTGAACAGCGTACACGTACGATCGGCACTCCCGGGAGGTATTTGGCGTCGGGAATCAAAACCGGTTGCGATTTTCCGCGCTCGTTCGTCGGTACGAACAAGGTGCATCGACGATGCCGCTCCCCCAAAGTGCCGACATCGGGTTCCTCAGTAACCGCGACGCGTATCGCTCGTGTTCGACGTAATCGCGCCATGCGCCGCCGCCTGTCCGGCGCCCAGACGAAAGGAAGAACGACCTTCCGGCCCAGGCCTGCCCCAGAGTTAAACGATTTGTGATCCCTCGCCGCCGCGAAATTCTGCACAATGACGGCATCGCGGCCGCGCGCTGCCCCGGCCGCCGCCGCCAACGCTCACGCGCCCGACACCCTTACCGACGCACTGCCGCGTTCACCATGGATCACGCCAAACGCATCCTGATCGTCGAAGACGACGCCGACATCGCCGACGTGTTGAGCCTGCATCTGCGCGACGAGCGCTACGAAGTCGTCCACAGCGCGGACGGCGCCGAAGGCCTGCGTCTGCTCGAGCAGGGAAACTGGGACGCGCTGATTCTCGATCTGATGCTGCCGGGCGTCGACGGCCTCGAAATCTGCCGGCGCGCCCGCGCGATGGCGCGCTACACGCCGATCATCATCACGAGCGCGCGCTCGAGCGAGGTGCACCGGATTCTCGGCCTCGAACTCGGCGCCGACGATTACCTCGCGAAGCCGTTCTCGGTGCTGGAGCTGGTCGCGCGCGTGAAGGCGCTGCTGCGGCGCGTCGACGCGCTCGCGCGCGACTCGCGCCTCGACGCCGGCACGCTCGACGTCGCCGGCCTGTCGATCGATCCGATCGCGCGCGAGGCGAGCGTCGACGGCACGCGCATCGACCTCACGCCGCGCGAATTCGACCTGCTGTACTTCTTCGCCCGGCATCCGGGCAAGGTGTTCTCGCGGATGGATCTGCTGAACGCCGTATGGGGCTACCGGCACGAAGGCTACGAACATACGGTGAACACGCACATCAACCGGCTGCGCGCGAAGATCGAGGCCGATCCCGCCGATCCCGTGCGGATCCTCACGGTGTGGGGGCGCGGCTACAAGCTGGCCGCACCGGGCCAGCGGGACGCGTGATGAAGCTGAATCTGACCCAGCGGCTGTCGTGCGTGTTCGCGGTGCTGCTGCTCGCGTGTTCGGGCGCGTCCGCGTGGCTGCAGATCCGCGCGAACGACATGCGCGAGAAGGAAGTCGTGCAGGCGCTGTCGCGCGATCTCGCCGCGCACATCGCCAGCAGCACGCCGCTGATGGACGCGAACGGCCTGCGCCCGGATGCCGTGCGCCGGCTGTTCGGTCAACTGATGGGCGTGAACCCGAGCGTCGAGGTCTACCTGCTCGACAACGCGGGGCACATCGAGGGCGACGACGCGCCGCCCGGGCACGTGAAGCGCACCCGCGTCGATCTCGCGCCGGTGCAGCGCTTCATCGCGGGCGAGCCGCTGCCGATCCTCGGCGACGATCCGCGCAGCATCGACGCGCGCAAGGTGTTCAGCGCCGCGCCGCTGCAGCGCGCCGGGCAGCCGCCGTCCGGCTACGTCTACGTGGTGCTGCTCGGCGAAGCGCACGACCGGCTGGCCGCGCGCGTCGACGCCGGCAACGTGCTGCGCACGACCCTGTGGTCGATGGCGGTCGTCGCGCTGCTCGGGCTGGTGGCCGGCCTGATCGCGTTCAGCTTCATCACGCGGCCGCTGCGCCGGCTGACCGACGCGATGCGCCGCTTCGACGCGAACGGCGTGCCCGACACGCAGCCGCCGCTGCCGCGCCCCGCGCCGGGACGCCGCGGCGACGACCTCGCGGTGCTCGAATCCGCGTTCGCGCAGATGGCCGACCGGATCGGCGAGCAGTGGCGCGCGCTGACGCGTCAGGACCAGCAGCGGCGCGAGCTGATCACGAACATCTCGCACGATCTGCGCACGCCGCTGACCTCGCTGCACGGCTATCTGGAAACGCTGTCGCTGAAGGCCGACACGCTCGCCGACTCTGAGCGCCGCCGCTACCTGTCGGTCGCGCTCGCGCAGAGCACCAAGGTCGGGCGGCTCGCGCAGGCGCTGTTCGAGCTGGCGCGGCTCGAGTCGGGCAGTGTGCAGGCCGAGCGCGAGCCGTTCTCGCTCGTCGATCTCGTGCAGGACGTCTTCCAGAAGTTCGAACTCGCGGCCCAGTCGCGCGGCATCGCGCTGCAGGCGCGCATCCCGCCGCGCGTGCCGGCCGTGTCGGCCGATCTCGCGATGATCGAGCGCGTGCTGACCAATCTGCTCGACAACGCATTGCGGCACACGCCGCAGCACGGCGCAATCGAAGTCGCGCTGACGCCGCGCGACGACCGCGTGGTGGTGACCGTGTCGGACACCGGCGAAGGGATCCCGCTGGCGCGCCGCGCAGGATTGTTCCAGCGGCCGCAGCGGCCCGCCAGCGGCGGCATGGCGACGAACGGCGGCCTCGGCCTGCTGATCGTGCACCGGATGCTGGCGCTCAACGGCAGCGACATCCGGCTCGTCGACCGGGACGGGCGCGGCGCGGTGTTCGAGTTCGCGCTCGCGATCGCGCAGCCGGCGCCCGGCGACCCGCAGTGACCGTGCATGCGCGGCCCGCGCCGATGCGGCGCACGCGTCACGTCCCGCGCTTGCGCCGTACTTCGGTCGGCGTCGTGCCGGTCCAGCGCTTGAACGCGTGGCGGAACCCGACCGCGTCGCTGAAGCCGAGCGTCAGCGCGATGTCCTCGGTGCTGAGCGTGGTGGTGCTCAGGTAGTCGATCGCGAGCGCCTTGCGCACGCTCGTCAGCAATTCGCTGTACGACGTGCCTTCGGCGTCGAGCTTGCGGCGCAGCGTGCGGGACGTCATGCACAGCGTGCCGGCGATCGCGACGATGTCCGGAAACTGCCCGGGCGTGCGCGTGAGCTCCTGGTAGACGCGCCGCGTGACGTCGGCCTGGCTGCGCAATTCGTCGAGCAGATGCGCGCAGTGCGACGACACCTGCGCGGCGGTGATCGGGTTCGCGAGCTGTGGCGCGCGGGCGAGCCACGCGGCCGGGTAGCTCAGCACATGGTGCGGCTGGTCGAACGCGATCGGGCATTCGAGCGCCTCGGCGAGCAGCGCCGCGTGCGCGGGCCGCGGCTGCGCGAACTGCGCGCGCGCCGGCACGCACCACGCGCCCATCACGTCCTTGATGACCGTCACGTGCAGCGCGAACTGCATGTCGATCAGAAAGCGGTACAGCGGCAGATCGGGGCCGGCCAGCGCGGCTTCGTGCGGATCGGGAAACAGCCACGCCGCGGTGTCGCCCTGTTCAACCCAGCGGATGGTCAGCATCCCATTCGCGAGCCGGTGATATTTGACGGCCGAATCGAACGCACGCGCGAGCGATTCCGAGCACAGCATTGCGTAGCCGTACATCCCGTAGCTCGACGCATGCAGCCGGCGGCCGACGCGCACGCCGAGGTCGGAGCCGTCGTAGCGCTCGAGCGCGTTGCGCGCGGCGGTCAGGAACTGCAGCGGCGACGTGAGCGTGAACGGATCGGCGACGGCCTCCGGCGACAGGCCCGTGCCGGCGAGCACCGCCGACGAATCGAGCCCGAGCTCGCGCGCGACGTCGACGAGCACGGCGAGCTTCGCCGGCGAAAAGCGCTTGTCGCGCAACGCATGGGCGGGCAGGGTCTCGGGCAGCGCCGCCGCGCGGGCGGCCGTCGGGTTCAGGTGCGCGGTGCGCGGCATGGCTGGGTGTACGTCCGATTCGATACCGTTCCGGGTTGGCGATTCTGCCCCCGAACGCGCGGCCGCGCCATAGGGTTCACCCTGATCCTGCGCCTGCGTGCGCATCATGTCGCCACCCGGGCGGGCGGGTTTGCGGTTTACGGACTGGCGCGCCGGTGTGTCCGTTTCGATCATGTTTTCGGCCGCGCGAATCATTTTCAAAGCGGGCCGCGCGCGCGATATTCGTCGGTCAGGCGACGGCCCGCGCGCATCCGATGCGCGGGCCGCCGTGCGAACGGCGCCGCGTGGCGCCGTCCCCCGAGGAGCAGGACATGACGAAGAGACACTGGATCGGGTCGTATGGCTCGATCCCCGCCGAGATCGATCCCGATCGCTTTCCATCCGTAACCGCGCTGCTGGACGACGCGATGCGCCGCTTCGCCGGTCATCCGGCGTTCCGCGCGTCCGACCGCACGCTGACCTATGCGGACGTCGACCGCCTGTCGGCCGCGCTCGCCGCGTACCTGCAGCAGGTCGCGCAGGTGCGCAAGGGCGACCGCGTGGCCGTGATGCTGCCCAACGTGCTGGCGTTTCCGGTGGTGTTCGTCGCGCTCGCGCGCATCGGCGCGGTCCAGGTCAACGTGAACCCGCTCTATACGCCGCACGAACTCGAACACCAGCTCAACGACGCGGGCGTCGAAGTGGCGGTCGTGTGCGGCGGGTCGATGGCCACGTTCGCCGACGTGGTCGGCAAGACGCGCGTGCGCACGGTGCTGACCGTGGGCCGCGACGATCTCGGCGTCGTCGATGCGCCGGCCGGCGCATGCGCGGCGCTGCCGCCCGGCTCGCTCGCGCTCGCCGACGCGTTCGCGGCCGGCGCGGCGCTGCAACGCGCGCCGGTTGCGCTCGACGGCAGCGACCTCTTGCTGCTGCAATACACGGGCGGCACGACCGGGCTGTCGAAGGGCGCCGCGCTGTCGCACCGCAACCTGATCGCGAACGTCGAGCAATTCGCGGCGATCGTGCCGGACGCGCGGCGGCCGGGCGAGGAGGTCGTCGTCACGGCGATTCCGCTGTACCACATCTTCGCGCTGACGGTGAACTTCCTGTCCTACTTCGCGATCGGCGCGCAGAACTGGCTCGTCGCCAATCCGCGCGACATGGACGGCCTGATCGACGTGCTGAAGGCCGCGCGGCCGTCGGTGTTCGTCGGCGTCAACACGCTGTATGCGGGGCTCGCGGGCCATCCGCGGCTGAAGGAAGTCGACTGGTCGCGGCTGAAGCTGTCGGCCGGCGGCGGCGCGGCCGTGATCGACGTGATCTCCGCGCGCTGGCAGGCGGTGACGGGCAATTTCATCCGCGAAGGTTACGGGCTGTCGGAAACGTCGCCGGTCGTCACGTTCAATCCGCAGTCGGTCGACCGGTTCACGGGCACGACCGGCCTGCCGCTGCCGTCGACCGACGTGAAGCTGCTCGACGACGAAAACCGCGAGGTCGCGATCGGCGGCGCGGGCGAGATCTGCGTGCGCGGGCCGCAGGTGATGGGCGGCTACTGGCAGAAGCCCGAAGCGAACGCGGCCGCGTTCACCGAGGACGGCTATTTCCGCACCGGCGACATCGGCGTGTTCGACGCGGCCGGCTTCCTGAAGATCGTCGACCGCAAGAAGGACATGATCATCGTGTCGGGCTTCAACGTGTATCCGAACGAAGTCGAAGCGGTGGTGACCGCGCTGCCGGGCGTGGCCGAATGCGCGTGCATCGGCGTGCCGGACGAGCGCACCGGCGAGGCGCCGAAGCTGTTCGTGGTGCTCGCGCCCGACGCGACCGTCGGCGAGGCCGAGATCGTCGCGCATTGCCGTACGAACCTCGCCGGCTACAAGGTGCCGAAGCAGATCCGCGTGGTCGAGCGGCTGCCGAAGTCGACGGTCGGCAAGATCCTGCGCCGGGAACTCAGCCACGCGCAGTGATGGTGCGCATGCGCCGCGCGGGCGACGACGCGCGGGCCGGCTCGCCTGCCGGCGCGGTCGTCCCGAAAGCCCCGAAACACCGGAAAGCCCCGCAAGCCCGCCGTGGGTCGCTCAAGTACAATGCGAGCGGTTCGACCGACGGGGACGCGATGACCGGTACAGATTCACCTCCCGCCCAGCCTGGGCGTGCGCTGCCGTCGCCCAGCGCGACGGTGCCGATTTCGCTCGTCAACGGCTTTCTCGCGAGCGCGGGCGCGCAGCGCGACGTGGTCGAGCGCTACCTGCGCGGCGCCGGCATTCCGCTCGAACTGCTCGGCGAGCCGCATGCGCGCGTGACCGAAGATCAGTTCTCGACGCTGTACCGCACGCTCGCGATCGACCTCGACGACGAGATGCCCGGCATCTTCTCGCGCCCGCTGCGCCGCGGCACGCTGAAGTACCTGTGCCTGAGCCTGCTCGATGCGCGCAACCTCGGCACGGCGCTGTATCGTTTCGGCCAGTTCTTCCATCTGCTGCTCGACGACTTCTTCGTCGAATCGACGCGCGACGGCCTGGTCGCGCAGGTGCTGCTGCGTCCGAACCCGGCGATCGGCCCGATCGGCGCGCTCGGCCAGGAGCTGATGCTCAAGCTCGTGCACGGCGTGTGTTCCTGGCTGATCGGGCAGAAGATCCCGCTGCTGCGGATCGAATTCGCGTGCCGGCGTCCGCGGCATGCGATCGATCATCTGTACTTCTTCTCCGGCTCCGTGCAGTTCGACTGCGAGCGCACGCTGATGCGCTTCAGCGCCGACCTTCTCGACGTGCCGATCCGGCAGAGCAAGCGCAACCTGCGCAAGTTCCTCGCGCGAGCGCCGGGCGACTGGATCTTCGAATCGTTCAGCGAGCAGCTCGTCTGCCACCGCGTGCGGCAGTACCTGTCGGCGGCGCTGCCCGAGCTGCCGGTGATCGAGCGGGCGGCCGAACATCTGCATTGCTCGGTGCGCACGCTGAGCCGCCATCTGGCCGCCGAAGGCACCACCTTCCAGGCGCTCAAGGACGAGCTGCGACGCGACATCGCGATCCAGCGGCTCACCGATACGCTCGACACGATCGCGGCGATCGGCACCGATCTCGGCTTCGACGATCCGAGCGCGTTCCACCGCGCGTTTCGCCACTGGACCGGCAGTACGCCGGGCACGTACCGGCGGCGCGCGTAGCGCTTTCCCATAACCGGCATCCTTGCCGCGCTCCCATGGACGGCATCCCAGCCGGGCCGCCACCTTGCCGGCCCCGTACCGATGGCGCACATGCGCGTCGGCCCGTCGCGCATCGCTGCGGGACGGGCCGACGGTCATCGCATTCGTGCGCGGCGCAAGCCGGCGTGTCGCCGGCCGCGCGCGCCGTCGCGATCAGGCTTTCAACGCGCCGAAGATTTCATTGAGCATCGACTTCGCGTCGCCGAACAACATGCGGTTGTTGTCCTTGTAGAACAGCGGATTGTCGACGCCGGCATAGCCGGACGCCATGCTGCGCTTCATCACGATCGACGTTTTCGCCTTCCACACCTCGAGCACCGGCATGCCCGCGATCGGGCTCGTCGGGTCGTCCTGCGCGGCCGGGTTCACGATGTCGTTCGCGCCGATCACCATCGACACGTCGGCGTCGGGGAAGTCGTCGTTGATCTCGTCCATCTCGAGCACGATGTCGTACGGCACCTTCGCTTCGGCGAGCAGCACGTTCATGTGGCCGGGCATGCGGCCCGCGACCGGGTGAATCGCGAAGCGCACGTCGACGCCCTTCTCGCGCAGCAGCTTGGTCAGCTCGAACACCGTGTGCTGCGCCTGCGCCACCGCCATCCCATAGCCGGGTACGATGATCACGCGCTTCGCTTCGCGCAGCAGCTCGGCCGTCTCCGTCGCGCTCACCGCGACGGCCTCGCCGGCCGGTTGCGCGGCGCCGCCCGCGGCGGCCGGTGCGCCCGCGCCGCTGCCGAAGCCGCCCGCGATCACGCTGATGAAATTGCGGTTCATCGCGCGGCACATGATGTACGACAGGATCGCACCGGACGAGCCGACCAGCGCGCCGATCACGATAAGCAGGTCGTTGCCCAACATGAAGCCGGTCGCGGCCGCGGCCCATCCCGAGTAGCTGTTGAGCATCGACACGACGACGGGCATGTCGGCGCCGCCGATCGCCATCACCATGTGCACGCCGAACAGCAGTGCGATCACCGTCATCACGACGAGCGGCAGCATGCCGTCCTGGATGGTTTCCGCATGCAGGAACGCGCGGCCGTAGTAGATCACGATCAGCAGCGCGGCGAGGTTCAGCCAGTGCCGTGCCGGCAGCAGCAGCGGCTTGCCGCCGATCTTGCCCGACAGCTTGCCGAACGCGACGATCGAGCCAGCGAAGGTGATCGCGCCGATCAGGATGCCGACGTAGATCTCCACCTCGTGGATCGCCTTCTCGGCGCCGACGAACTGCAGCGACGTGTCGACGTAGCTCGCGAAGCCGACCAGGCATGCGGCGAGGCCGACCAGGCTGTGCATCAGCGCGACCAGCTCCGGCATCTGCGTCATCTGCACTTTCTTCGCGGCATAGAGGCCGACCGCGCCGCCGACGACCAGCGCGGCGATCACGTACGGAATGCCCGCTGCCGACACGCGCGGCCCGGCGACGGTGGCCAGCACCGCGATCAGCATGCCGATCATCCCGAGCAGGTTGCCGCGGCGCGCGGTTTCGGGGTTGGCGAGGCCGCCGAGGCTCAGGATGAACAGGATCGCGGCGCCGATGTAGGAGACGGTGGTCAGATTGGAAGTCATGGTTGTCGTCCCCTTATTTGCGGAACATCGCGAGCATGCGGCGCGTGACCGCGAAGCCGCCGAACATGTTGACGGCGGTGAGCGTCAGCGCGCCGACCGCGAGGCCGAGGATCAGCCCCGACGGACGATCGCCGGCATTGGCGAGCTCGGCCGTCGGCGGCGCCACCTGCACGAGCGCGCCGATCGCGATGATCGACGAGATCGCGTTGGTCACGCTCATCAGCGGCGTGTGCAGCGACGGCGTGACGTTCCAGATCACCATGTAGCCGACGAAGCACGCGAGCACGAACACCGTGAAGTGCGACAGGAAGCTGGCCGGCGCGAACTGGCCGACCAGCAGGAACGCGAGCGCGCCGACCGCGAACACGATCGCGAGCGCCTTGGCCGACATCGGCTCGCCGCTGTGGCCGTGGCCCTTGGACTTCGCCGGCGCGGCCGCGGCGGGTGCGGCGGCCGCGGGCTTGGGCGCGACGGCCGGCTGCTTGAGCGGCGGCGCTGGCCAGGTGACGTTGCCTTCCTTGATGACGGTCAGGCCGCGGATCGCATCGTCGTCGAAGTCGACGTCGATCGTGCCGTCCTTGCCCTTGCACAGCTCCTCGAGCACGCGCAGCAGGTTGGTCGCATACAGCGTGGACGACTGCCGCGACAGGCGCGACGCGAGATCGGTATAGCCGACGATCGTCACGCCGTGGCGCACGACCGCCTCGCCGGGCACCGTCAGCTCGCAGTTGCCGCCCTGTTCGGCGGCCATGTCGACGATCACGCTGCCGGGCTTCATCGACTGCACCATCTCGGCGGTGATCAGCTTCGGCGCCGGCTTGCCGGGGATCAGCGCGGTCGTGATGATGATGTCGGCGTCCTTCGCCTGCTGCGCATACATCGCGCGCTGCGCCTGCTGGAAGCCTTCGCTCATCACCTTCGCGTAGCCGCCGCCGCCCGAGCCTTCCTCTTCGTAGTCGACCTTGACGAATTCGCCGCCCAGCGACTTCACCTGGTCGGCCACTTCGGCGCGCGTGTCGTTCGCACGCACGATCGCGCCGAGGCTCGCGGCCGTGCCGATCGCGGCGAGGCCGGCCACGCCCGCGCCGGCGATGAAAACCTTCGCCGGCGGGATTTTCCCGGCCGCCGTGACCTGCCCGTTCAGGAAGCGGCCGAACGCATGCGCGGCCTCGATCACCGCGCGGTAGCCGCTGATGCCGGCCATCGACGTCAGCGCGTCCATCTTCTGCGCGCGCGACAGCGTGCGCGGCAGCGAATCGATCGCGAGCACGGTCGCGCGCTTCGCCGCGAGCTGCTGCATCAGGTCGGGGTTCTGCGCCGGCCACACGAAACCGATCAGCATGCCGCCTTCGCGCATCAGCGCGACTTCGTCGGCGCTCGGTGGGCGCACCTTGAACACGATGTCGCTGCCGGACCACAGCTCAGCCGCCGTAGCGGCGATGCTCGCGCCGGCCGCGCGATAGGCGTCGTCGTCGAAGTTCGCGCCGGCACCGGCGCCGCTTTGCACGGCCACCGCAAACCCCAGCTTGATCAGTTTCTCGACCACCTCGGGCACGGTCGCAACGCGCCGTTCGCCGGTGGCTGTCTCCAGAGGAATCCCAATCTGTAGTGTCATGGTATGAAAGATGGGTGATGGCCGTCGCGAAGCGCTCGGGCCGGTGCGTCAAGTTACCAGAATCATGCCTGTGTTTCGTGGACCGGTTGCGAGATTGCATCACAGGATGATCGGTCGTTCGCGGTGCGGCGCCGACGCGGTCCGGGCGCCGCGCGCCTGCGTCGGACAAGGGCAGCACGCGGTCGCATCGCGGCTGTCTTTTGCCGCGCCGCTGTGTTTCGTCGACGCGCGCGTCTCGGCGCGGCATCCGGATCGGCGACCGACGCGGCCAGTCTGCCGCGCATCGTGCAGCGCGGCACCGGCATGCGAAATGCGCAGCGCGCGCAGGCCCTAGGGTTTTCCCATAGAAGGCGTCCATCGCGATGACCGGCGCGCCGCCCCGGCCGCCCGATCGGCGTGCCGTGGGCGCGTCGGCCCCGTGGAAATCCGCGTCGGCACACGCTGCGAAAGGGCCGGGTTCGGGTGTCGGCATGCGCGCATCGTGTGGCCGGTTTTGTCACTATCTGGGCCGGATATGACAGTGGGAAACGGCCGCGTCGGCATTACGATGGGCCACGACGTCGCCTGGTGCTGGCCGGTTTTGCCGCAGCCGCGCGGGCCGCGCGCTTCATTCACTGCCTGATTTGGAACAACGACCATGAGCTATAACGCCCCCGTCAAGGACATGCTGTTCGTGCTGAAGGAACTCGCGGGCATCGACACCGTTGCGCAGCTGCCCGGCTTCGAGGACGCCGGCTACGACACCGCGCAGGCCGTGCTGGACGAGTCGGCGAAATTCTGCGGCGAGGTGCTGGCGCCGCTGAACGTCGACGGCGACCGCAACCCGAGCAGCTGGAAGGACGGCGCCGTGACGGCGACGCCCGGTTTCGGCGCCGCGTTCCGCCAGTTCGTCGAAGGCGGCTGGCAGGGCCTGCAACACCCGGTCGAGTACGACGGTCAGGGGCTGCCGAAGCTGATCGCGACGCCGTGCATCGAGATGCTGAACGCGGCGAACCTGTCGTTCGCGTTGTGCCCGCTGCTCACCGACGGCGCGATCGAAGCGCTGCTGACGGCCGGCACCGACGAGCAGAAGCAGCGCTACGTGCCGAAGCTGATTTCGGGCGAGTGGACGGGCACGATGAACCTGACCGAGCCGCAGGCCGGTTCGGACCTCGCGCTGGTGCGCTCGCGCGCCGAGCCGCAGGGCGACGGCACGTACAAGGTGTTCGGCACCAAGATCTTCATCACGTGGGGCGAGCACGACATGGCGGACAACATCGTCCACCTGGTGCTCGCGCGTACGCCGAACGCGCCGGAGGGCGTGAAGGGCATCTCGCTGTTCATCGTGCCGAAGTTCCTGGTCAACGAAGACGGCTCGCTCGGCGCCCGCAACGACGTGCACTGCGTGTCGATCGAGCACAAGCTCGGCATCAAGGCGAGCCCGACCGCGGTGCTGCAATACGGCGACCACGGCGGCGCGATCGGTTACCTCGTCGGCGAGGAGAACCGCGGCCTCGAATACATGTTCATCATGATGAACGCGGCGCGCTTCGGCGTCGGCATGCAGGGGATCGGCGTGGCCGACCGCGCGTACCAGAAGGCCGCGGCCTTCGCGAAGGAGCGCGTGCAGAGCCGCCCGGTCGACGGATCGGCGAAGCAGTCGGTGACCATCATCCACCACCCGGACGTGCGCCGGATGCTCGGCACGATGCGCGCGCTGACCGAAGGCGCGCGCGCGCTCGCGTACGTCGCGGCTGCGCACAGCGACATTGCGCACCGCCATTCGGACGACGCGACGCGCACGCGCCATCAGGCCATCTACGAATATCTGGTGCCGATCGTGAAGGGCTGGAGCACCGAGATGGTCAACGACGTCGCGAGCCTCGGCGTGCAGGTGCACGGCGGGATGGGCTTCATCGAGGAAACCGGCGCGGCGCAGTATTACCGCGATGGGCGCATCCTCGCGATCTACGAAGGCACGACCGCGATCCAGGCGAACGACCTCGTCGGCCGCAAGACGCTGCGCGACGGCGGTGCGGTCGCGAAGGCGCTGATCGCGGAGATCGACGCAACCGTCGCGGCGCTCGGCAAGGTCGACGGCGCGGCCGCCGCATCGATGAAGGCGCAGCTCGAGAAGGGCGCGCGCGCGCTGTCGGCGGTGGTGGACTACGTGCTCGCCAATGCGAAGCAGGACCCGAACGCGGTGTTCGCGGGCAGCGTGCCTTACCTGAAGCTGGCGGGCGTCGTGCTGTGCGGATGGCAGATGGCGCGTGCGCTGCTCGCGGCCGACGCGAACCGCGCGAGCGACGCGGCGTTCCACGACGCGAAGATCGCGATCGCCCAATGCTATGCGGAACACGTGCTCGTGCAGGCCGGTGCGCTCGAAGCGTCGATCGTCGGCGCGAAGGGTAACCAGAGCGTGCTCGCGCTGACGGAAGACCAGTTCTGACCGCCACGGTCGGAGCGCAGGAGGAGACAGTATTTTGACCACCCAGGACTTGCTCGCGCAATACGGCCCGCGCGAATCGATGGAATACGACGTCGTGATCGTCGGCGGCGGCCCCGCCGGGCTGTCGGCGGCGATCCGGCTCAAGCAGCTGGCCGCCGAGAAAGGCGCCGAGATCGGCGTGTGCGTGCTCGAGAAGGGTTCCGAGATCGGCGCGCACATCCTGTCGGGCGCGGTGATGGACCCACGCGCGATCACCGAGCTGTTCCCCGACTGGAAGGAACGCGGCGCGCCGCTCACCGTCGAGGTGACCGAGGACCGCTTCCTGTTCCTGTCCGAGCAGAGCGCGGTCACGACGCCGAACTGGGCGTTGCCCGACAACTTCAAGAATCACGGCAACTACGTGATCTCGCTGGGCAACGTCACGCGCTGGCTCGGCACACAGGCCGAAGCGCTCGGCGTCGAGATCTTCCCCGGCTTTCCGGCCGCGGAGATCCTCTACAACGACGACGGCTCGGTGAAGGGCGTCGCCACCGGCAACATGGGCGTGGGCAAGGACGGCGAGCCGACCGAGAACTTCCAGCTCGGCATGGAACTGCACGCGAAGTACACGCTGTTCGCCGAAGGCTGCCGCGGTCATCTCGGCCGCCAGCTGATCTCGAAGTTCAAGCTCGACGCGAACGCCGATCCGCAGGCATATGGGATCGGCATCAAGGAGCTGTGGGAGATCGATCCGGCGAAACACAAGCCGGGCCTCGTGATCCACACGGCCGGCTGGCCGCTGAAGTCGGATACCTACGGCGGTTCGTTCCTGTACCACATGGACAACAACCAGGTCGTGGTCGGCTTCGTGGTTGGGCTTGGCTACACGAACCCGTACCTGTCGCCGTTCGAGGAGTTCCAGCGCTACAAGACGCATCCGTCGATCCGCGCATTCCTCGAAGGCGGCAAGCGCGTGTCGTACGGTGCACGCGCGATCACCGCGGGCGGGCTCCTGTCGCTGCCCAAGACGGTGTTCCCGGGCGGCGCGCTGATCGGCGACGATGCGGGCTTCCTGAACGCATCGCGCATCAAGGGCAGCCACGCGGCGATCAAGACCGGCATGCTGGCCGCCGACGCGGCGTTCGATGCGGTGCAGGCCGGCCGCCAGTCGGACGAGCTGCACGCCTACCCGGACGCATTCCGGCAGTCGTGGCTGTACACCGAGCTGTACCGCGCGCGCAACTTCAAGCAGTGGATGGCCAAGGGGCTGTACCTCGGCACGCTGATGGTCGGGCTCGAGCAGAAGGTGATGGGCGGCAACGTGCCGTGGACGCTGCACCACAAGCATGCGGACCACGAGATGCTGAAGCCCGCGTCGCAATGCACGCCGATCGAGTATCCGAAGCCGGACGGCAAGCTGACGTTCGAC
>NZ_KN050727.1:0-45636 GCF_000745665.1 Burkholderia sp. WP42
CTAAGGCTACGCTGAACAAGCAGCTGAATTGGCGGCGTGTTGGCGATGTGGAGGTGTTCAGGTCGTGAAGCCGACCGTCACTCCTTTGCTTTTGGCCCTTGCGGGCATTGCACGCGGGCGTTTTGCCCGCCTTTCGCCCATTACGGGCGCAACTGCGCCATCAATCGCGTGCGCGACAGGTACACGTTGGCGAGCGCCAAAGCGACGAAGGCCCGGTTCGCATTCTTCGCCAACCCGCGGTAGCGCACCTTCGTGAAGCCCCACAGTCGTTTGACCACCGCGAACACATGCTCCACGCGTGCACGGATCCTCGACTTGTGGCGGTTCTTGCCGCGCTGCACCTCATCGACTTCACCCGCGCGACGGGTGCGCTGATTCGTGAAGTCGCGCGCCTTCGGCGCTTTGCTGTGGATCAGCGCTTTCTGGCTGGCGTATGCGCTGTCACCGTAGACCCGCCGCTCCTGTCCGTGCAGCAATTGTGGCAGCGGATGCTTGTCATGCACGTTGGCCGGCGTGAGCACTGCGCTGTGCGCCAGGCCGCTCTGGCTGTCCACGCCGATATGCAGCTTCGCGCCAAAGTACCATTGCTTGCCTTTGCGCGTCTGATGCATCTCGGGGTCGCGCGACTTCTGCTCATTCTTCGTCGAACTCGGCGCACCGATGATCGTGGCGTCCACGATCGTGCCGCTCTTGAGTTTCATGCCGCTCGCCTGCAGCACCCGGCCGACTTCGGCAAACAGCTTCTCGCCCAGTTTGTGGGTTTCGAGAAGACGACGAAATTTGAGCAGCGTGGTGGCATCTGGTGCCGCCTCGCAGCCCAGATCAATTCTCGCAAAGCGACGCAGGCTGGCACTATCGTAAAGCGCCTCTTCACACGCGAAATCGGCCAGGTTGAACCAGTGCTGGATGAAATGGATTCGCAGCATGCGCTCCAGACCAATCGGCGGGCGGCCATTGCCGCGCTTCGGGTAATGCGGCTCGACCACCGCGCACAACTCAGTCCACGGCAGAATTGCATTCATCGTATCGAGAAACTCATCGCGCCGTGTTCGCTTGCGGTGTGTCTCGAAACCCGCACCTTCATCAGCTGCCATCGCCAACGTCTGCTGCTTCATCCTGTTCTGCCTTCCTTATCCACCCCGATCTATAACGCTCGGAGCAGTTCTGCGGTGGACTTGATCAGCTTTGCCCTAAACCTTTGGATACTTTCACGTCGAAAGCCGCCATTGCAGCAGACTGTAAGGCGTCGCGGCGTCGGCATGATGTTCGAACACGCCAGTCACCGCCGCGCCGATTTCGACCGGCTGACGGGGATCGCCGAGCAGGTTGCCGAGCATGCGCACATGACCCGCGTGCGGCAATTCCACCAGCACCACGAGATACGGCGTCGCTTGAGCGAGCGCCGGGTGCGACGGGTGCCAGACGCGCTCCCAGCTGAAGATGCGGCCGCGCGGCGCCACTTCAAGCCACGCGGGGTCGAAGGTACGGCACCCGTGACAGATCCACTCCGGCCCGAATTGCCACGTGTGGCAATGCGCGCAACGCTGCACGCGCAATTTCTCTTCCCTTAACCCGTCCCAATACGGCGCGGACAAGCCGTCCGGCTCGGGCACCGGCGCGGGAAGTCCGGCGGGCAGATACGTCGGCGAAGCGGATGAATCCGTCATAGCGTTGCCTCCGATCCGAACAGCAGGCTGCTTGCCGGCGTCACCATCGGGCCGCCGATCACCAGCGCCACGTCGTGTCGCGCCGCCTGACTGGTCGACTCGCCGCGCACCTGGCGTGCCGCTTCTATCACCAGCTCGAAGCCGTGTACGTAGCATTCGCCAAGATTGCCGCCGCTCGTGTTGAGCGGCAGCTTGCCCGACGGCGCGACGAGATTCTCCGGCGTTAGAAAATCGTTGGCTTCGTCGGGATGGAAAAACCCGTGCTCGCTCAGCGCCATCGCCACGCCTCCGGTGAAGTTCTCATAGCTCTGCACCACGCCGACGTCCGCGGGCGACACGCGCGCCATCCGGTACAAATCGCCTGAAACGCCGCTATAGTTGGCACTCGCGTAATGGGGCGCGTTGTGCGGCGAGGCGGCCGCTCGCCAGTCACCGCCACTCGCCGCGCCAAGCAGATACACCGGCCGATGGGGAAAGTCCTTCGCGCGTTCGGCTGCCACCAGCAGCAACGCGCCCGCGCCGTCATTCTCCATGCAGCAATCGAACAGACGAAACGGCTCGACGATCCAGCGCGATGCGTCGTACGCTTCGGCGGTCAGCGGTTTGCCGTGCATCACCGCGCGCGGATTGGCCTGCGCGTGCTGATAGGACGCGAGCGCGATCGCGCGCAGCGCTTCGCGGCGCACGCCGTGTTCGTGCATGAAACGCTGCACCTTCATCGCGAACTTCTGTGGCGGCGCAAGCACGCCATACGGCATCTGATACGCCATCTCGCCAGAGATGGTCGCGCGCGGCGCCGCCTGGCCGAAGCGGCCGAACTGCCCCTGCGCGAGTCCGCGATAGACCAGCACGCACTGCGCCATGCCGCTCATGATCGCGGCCGCGCCGTTGGCCACCGCCGCGGCACAGCCGCCGCCTCCGCCGCCCCACTGCATCGTCGTGGAGCGCAAGCGCTTCACGCCGAGCGCCGTGGCGATACGCACCGCGTCGTTGCGATCGTCGGCGAACGAGGCGAAGCCGTCGATGTCCGCCGGGTCGATATCCGCATCGCGGCACGCCGCCAGCACCGCCTTGAGCAGAAGCCTGAATTCCGGGTCCGGCGCGCGGCCGGCACGGTAGTATTCGCTCTCGCCGACGCCCACTACCGCGATCTGCCCTCGCAGCGTGCGCTCCGTCATGATGTGGGGACCTCGGCACCGCCCGCGGCGGCAACCACCTGATTGCAGCTATACACCGCGCCGCTTTGCAACAGCGCATCCGCACCGTCGCCGGAGTAACCCAACACTTCAGTAAGGATCGAGCGACTGTGTTCGCCCACGCGCGGCGCGGGCGACGGATCGTCGATCGGCGTCTCGCTGAAGCGGAACGGCAGATTGATATTCGGCAGCCAGCCGAGCTCCGGATGTTCAAGACGGCTTACGAGCTTGCGCTCGCGTGCTTCCGGCGAACGCAGCGCCTCGCCGACCGTACGTACTTCGCCGCACGGGATCGACGCGGCCCGCATGCGTTGCTGCCAATGCGCCCAAGGGTGGCGAATGAACGCTTCGTCGAGGATACGAAACAGTTCGTCGCGCCCCGCGATGCGGCCGTTGCGATCGGCAAGCACCGGGTCGGCGGCCAGTTCAGGCATCTCCAGCACCTGGTTGGCGAGCCGATGGAAGATCTTGTCGTTACCGCAATTGATGTAGAACGCTTTGTCCGCCGCTTTGAAAACGCCCGACGGACACGTATCGGGACTCGTGTTGCCGTGGCGGCGCGGCTCCTCGCCGGTGAACAGATGCTGCACCGTCGCGTAGCCGGTCATCAGCACGGCGTTGTCGAACAGCGAAACCTCGACAGCCTGGCCCTTGCCGGTGCGTTCGCGTGCGACCAGCGCGCCGAGCATGGCATTGCTCGCCATCATTGCCGTACTGATGTCCATTACCGGCGACAGCGCACGCACGCCAAGGCGATCCGGATAGCCGTTCATCGACACGAATCCGCTCTCGGCCTGCGCGATCGGGTCGAATCCCAGCCGGTCCGCGAACGCACCTTCGCGTCCATAAGCGGACACCGAGCAGTAGATCACCTGCGGATTCAGCTCGCGGCAGGCTTCGTAGCTCAGACCGAGGCGCTCCATCACGCCGGTCGAAAAATTCTCCGCGACGATGTCCGCCGTCGCGACCAGTTCGCGCGCGATGCGTCGTCCCTCCGCCGATTTCAGATCGAGCGCAATGCTGCGCTTGTTGCGATTCGCCCAGAGATAGGGGCCGCCGATACTGGCGTCCTCGGGATGAGCCGGCGGGTAATAACGGAACTCGTCGCCGCGCCCCGGCGCTTCGATCTTGATGACCTCCGCGCCCATGTCGGCCAGCATCATCGTCGCGAACGGCCCCGCGATAAAGTGAGTGAAGTCGACCACGCGAATGCCGGCGAGCGCCTTGGGCGCATTGGCGGGACGCGGCTCGTGCTCGGGAAATTCGTTGACCAGTCTGGAAAGCATGAAGTCTCCTCGTCGATGCGCGCGGCGCACCTTCTATCAGTGATTCGTGTTCGGTTTGAAGATCAGAGATCGAGCACCAACGTAGGCGACAACGACCCCGAACAGCACACCATCACCGCACGGTTCCCCGCCTTCTCCTCGTCGGTCAGATAATCGTCACGATGATCGGGCACGCCGTCGATCACGCCGGTGCGGCAAGTGCCGCACACCCCGGCCGAGCAGGCGTACTGGACGTCGACACCGTGATCCAGCAGCGTGTCGAGAATCGTCTTCCCGGGCGCGACCGGAATACGTCTGCCGTCGCGCCCGAGCACCACGTCGAAGCCGCCGGCCGTTGCCGATTCGTTCGCGGCCGCGAAACGTTCGAAGTGCACCTGCGCGCGAGGCCGCGACGCGCATGCTTCGATAAACGCGTCGACCATGCCGCGCGGTCCGCAGCAATACAGGTGAGCGTCCGCGGGCGCGCGTTCCACCACGCGCCGCAAGTCGAGCCGTCCACCTTCACTTTCCAGATGCATGGTAATGCGCGAGCCGGCTTCGTCGATCTGCGCGAGATCGTCTGCATACGCCGCACGTGAGCGCTCGCGCGCGGCATAGTGCAATTGCCACGATGCGCCGGTGCGCTCGAGACGCCTGATCATCGAAACGATCGGCGTGATGCCGATACCGCCGCAGATGAACACCGATTGCCGTGCTGCTTCGCACAGCGGAAAATCGTTCATCGGTGCGCCGATCGTGAAGCGGTCACCGACCCGCGGCGTGCGGTGCATCCACGCGGAGCCGCCGCGGCCGGTTGCCTCGCGCTGCACGGCGATGACATAACGGTGCCGCTCATGCGGATCGTTGACCAGCGAATAACTGCGCACACGGTTCTCGGGCAGATAAAGGTCGATGTGCGCGCCAGCTTCGAAGGCCGGCAAAACTGGCGTGTCGATGGGCCGGAATTCGTATGACGCCACGTCGTCCGCTTCCAGACGGATCTGCGTAAGACGGACGTCGATGCGATCGGCGTTGTGCTGAGACATGATGTCGAACTCTCGCAAGCGGCCGCTCAGGGCGTGTAGCCGAAATCGGCGCCGAGGCGCGCGCGCATGTGTTCAGCGCCGTCGCTTTGCCAGGGCGCGCCCGCGGGCAACGTCAACGACACCGCGCGCACCATCCAGAGATCCGGATCGTCCACCCGCACCGGTGACACACGTTCAGACGCCAACTTGCGCACGTTTTCGAGCAGCAGGCGCCGGGTCATCGCCACGCCCGTATCGCTGATGCCGAGATTTTCCTTGCGGCGGTCGTAGATCGGCGCAACGCCCGACTGGCATGCGGCGTCCTGCACCCACAAGCCCGGCAGGCCGGAGAACCAGGTTTTCGTCTGCGCGTCGTAATTGAACTGGAAAGCCGATTCGAGGTTGAAGCGGGTCCAGTACTTCGCATACGGCTGCGTGACCGGTCGCGGCGCGAACGCGTGCGCACTCGCGTGGCCGGTCTCGCGTCCCGCGTGGCCGTCTTCGAACAGCTTGCGGGTCTTTTCGTAGAGCGGCGCGGCCGGCGTGTACGAGAACATCAGACACAGTGTGTTTTCGTCGTCGATCGGCACCCATGCGTGGCCGCTCAGTTCCGGATACTTCGATTGCGGCGGCACGAGCGTGTAGAACGGAAACAGGAACTGGTTGACGCGCCAGTAGTGGTGACTGTCGTCGAGTACCCGGCGCGACGCGATGCTGATACCGAACTCGCGCCGCTGGCACTCGAACACAGGACGCAGATCGCGCTTGGCGGTCCATTCGTTGATCGCGCCTTGCGAGTCGATGCGGCCATGCAGGATCGGCGCGTGCGCCGAATCGATCTCGCCTTCCACCGCCTGCAGCCAGTTGCATTCCTGCACGCGGAAGCTGAAGTGCACGTTCTCCAGCGGCACCATATTCCATTCGAGATTCGGCAGCGGCGGCAGCGCGTTTGCATCGGCCTCACCCATGTATGCCCAAACGATGCCGTTGCGTTCGCGGCACGGATAGCTCCTGATGCGTACCTTGTCCTTGAGCCGGCTTTCTGGGGGCTCGGCGGGCGTATCGATCACCTGCCCATCCACGCCGAACTGCCAGCCGTGATAGACGCAGCGCAATCCGCAGTTCTCATTGCGGCCGAACACCAGCGGCGCGCCGCGATGCGGGCAGACATGATCGACAAGACCGACCCGCCCTTCGCTGTCGCGAAACGCGATCAGATCTTCGCCTAGCAGACGCACGCGCTGCGGCTGGCCGTCGACGGTCAGATCCGACGACGGCAGGAACGGCAGCCAGTAAAGGCGCATGAATTGACCGGTCGGCGTGCCGGGGCCAACACGCACCAGGGTCTCGTTGTCTTCGTGGGAAAGCATGACCGTCTCCGTTGGTAGCCAAATTGGTGGGACCAATTATATAAATAATTCGGAGGTGGTCAACTACCAATTTTGCTTGAGGGGAGACGTTTTGGTTAGACATATCGGCCTGATTCCAGGGTTAACCCAACCTGAGAGAAATCCACTATCATTATGATAATAATGGATATTTTCTTGTACATCGCGTGATTCAATCACGATTCCCCAACAGTGGTACATGACCTCCAGGGATTTCCCGGGCTTTGACATTCCGCAAACTCGCTATACATTGGACCCTCCAAATTGGCCCACCCAAATATAGAACACGACCAAAGGAGATAAATATGAGCCTGTCGTCTCGGTCCCCTGTTGCGTCCCCGGCGCCAGGGGTTGCCGCTTTGGCGAACTCCGATGTCGACGGCACCCAAGTAGTGTCGCGTGTCGGGCGACGCTTGATGTGGTACCTGATTGCGCTTTACGTGGTATCCGTGCTGGATCGCGGCAACCTCAGCTTCGCATCGTTTTCGATGAACAAGGAACTGGGTCTCACGCCTCAAATGTATGCCGTCGGTGTCGGCATCCTGTTTCTGGGCTACTCGTTATTCGAAGTCCCGAGTAACCTGGCGCTTGCCAGGTTCGGCGCGCGCATCACGCTCACGCGAATCGCGATGCTGTTCGGTCTGGTGACCATGTCAATGGCGTTCGTCACCGGACCGCGCAGCTTCTATACGGTGCGCGCGCTTCTCGGAATCGCCGAAGCCGGACTGACCCCGGGCGTCTTTCTGTTTCTGAGCTACTGGATTCCACAACAGCATCGCGCGCGCTACAACGCGATGTTTTCCTACTCGATCCCGGCCGCGTACGTGGTCTCGTCACTCGTGTCCGGTGCGATCATGCAACTCGACGGCGCATGGGGTGTGCCGGGCTGGAAGTGGCTATTCCTGCTGGAAGGATTGCCCGCCGTGATGCTCGGCATCTTCGGTGCGTTCTATCTGACCGACAGGCCACATCAGGCAAAGTGGCTCTCGAGCGACGAGAAGATCTGGCTCGCGAAACAACTCGAAAGCGGTGACGCGCCGTCCGCTCACGGCATGCCATCGGGCGTCATGACACTGCTGCGCCGCCCTGAGATGTGGGTACTGACACTTGGATATGTCGGCATATTCTCCGGCAACGCGACGGTCGGCGCGTGGCTTCCGCAGATATTGCATCACACGGGCGTGCCGCTCAGCATCATCGGCTTTGTTACCGCGCTGCCGCCGCTCGCTGGCATAGTGGGCATGACGTTCCTGTCGCGCCGCTCGGATCGTAGCAAGGAGCGCGTGCTGCACACGGTGGCCTCCATGCTGATCGCAGCGGCCGGCTACACCACCGTCGCAATGTCGAGCACGCTCGCCGTCGCGCTCTTTGGTTTCGCGTTGGCCAATATTGGGGTATACGCGTCACTGGCGATCTTCTGGTCGATTCCGCAAACGTATCTGCCTGCAAAGGCCAAACCCGCCGTGATCGCGATTATCAGCTCGTTCGGCGCGATCCTGGGGGCTGGGTCGTCCCGATGATAATCGGCCGCGTGCAGCAGCAGGCGCATAGCCTCGCCGCCGGCATGATCGTGGTGGCAATTTTCTTCGTGCTGTCGTCGGTGTGCGTATTCTTCGCCGGTCGACGCATGGCCTCTCACGCCTGACTGAAATAGCGATGAAACGAGATCCTCTCTCTGGCGGACGCGTGATCGAGTTCAGCGCGCTCCCTCCCGCGCCCCTCTGCACGATGCTGCTCACCGACATTCGCGCGGTATCGTGCAAATCGCGCGGCCGGGCACCCGCATCAATGCCGATGACTTCATGCACCGCGAACGCCGCGTCGCGCCGCTCGATCTGAAGGCGCCCGCGGATTTTAATATTCAATTCCGCCTGCATACGTGGTGTCGTCGCTCGTGTCCGGCGCGATCGTACGATTCGACGGCGTATGGCGCGGCCGGGGTGGACGTGGCGATTTCTTCCTGAAAGAAGATGCCGTAAGCCATTCGTCCAGAATATCCATAGATACAGGGAACACAGAACAGAAATATTGAATGTTCCCAAATACGGAAGATGAAGTGATGCCGACAATTAGCGCAATTAATTCCAATGCATCATCCCCGCCTCTTAGGCATCCCGATAAACTTTTCATCGGCGGAAAATGGATCAATGCCAGTTCGGACGCGAAATTCTCAGTTATTGCTCCACACACCGAGGATGTCTACGTTACGGTTGCCGAGGCCGGAAGGAGTGACATAAACAAAGCCGTGGCTGCCGCTCGCGCTGCGTTCGATCACGGCCCTTGGCCAAGTCTTTCGCATGCTGAGAGGGCAAAATACCTGCATGCAATCGCCGAAAGACTGAGGGCTCGCGCAGGTGACATGGCAGAGATATGGCCAAACGAAATGGGTGTCACGTCGGCATTCGCCCAGGCCCATATGCCGCGAATCGCAGACATTTACGATTTCTACGCGACTCTGGGCGGATCATTCGGTTTTGAAGAACAGCATCAGACCAGCTCCGGCGTCGGCAAGGGACTGTTAGTCCGGGAGCCCGTCGGCGTAGTTGGTGCGATCATTCCATGGAACGCCCCGGCCATGCTCATTGCCTACAAGTTGGCACCGGCACTGATAGCAGGCTGCACTGTGGTCTTGAAGTCATCGCCAGAGGCGCCAGGCATGGCGTTGATCGTGGCCGAAGCCGCTGAGGATGTCGGCCTGCCAGCGGGCGTGCTAAATGTCGTTACTGCCGACCGGGATGCCTCGGATGCGCTGGTACGTAACCAATCAATCGACAAGATCACGTTCACTGGATCGAGCGCGGTGGGCAAGCACATTGCATCCGTATTGGCCGAACGCGTCGGGCGCTTTACCCTTGAACTGGGTGGCAAGTCCGCCGCAGTAATTCTTGAAGACTACGACGTAGAAACTGCCGCAAAGATACTTGCCGCGGCGGCAACGCAAATGACCTGTCAGGTCTGCGCAGCTCTCACCCGCATCATCGTTCCCAAGTCTCGCCATGACCAATTCCTGGATGCGCTTGGAGCAGCTTACTCAGCAGTTAAAGTCGGTAGCCCCTTCGATCCAGAAACACAGATGGGCCCCGTGGCTACGTTCCGACAACGTGAGCGAGTGGAAAGTTATATCAACAAGGGTAAAGAGGCCGGCTTCACGCTAGCTGCCGGTGGTCGACGCCCCCCTCATCTCCCTCGTGGCTATTTTATTGAGCCCACGGTGTTCGGCAACGTCGATAACGGGTCGGTACTGGCTCAGGAAGAAATCTTCGGTCCTGTTCTGGCGGTCATCCCGGCCGAAAGTGAAGCGCGAGCGATTGAGATGGCCAATGATACGGTCTATGGTCTTAGCGGCGCCGTATTTACCAATGACGTAGACCGCGCGTATGCGGTCGCACGCCAACTGCGGACGGGAACGGTCGCGCACAATGGATTCCGCAACGACTTCGGAATAGCCTTCGGCGGCTTCAAGCAATCAGGAATAGGTCGAGAAGGCGGCATTGAGGGCTTGATGCCTTACTTGGAGACAAAGACGCTTCTCCTTGACAGCCTCCCGTCTAAACATCTGAAATCCTGACGGGCTCAAACATCGGACGTTGCTGGTCCGCACCTTCGGCGAACCAGCGCAGTGCGTGTCGACACGTAACATAGCGACACAATCAAAAACAGCACTTACCTGGAGATTTTGCCGTGCCGGAAGCATACGACTACATCATTGTTGGAGGCGGGTCCGCTGGATGTGTTATCGCGACACGACTGATTGAAGAAACTCAAGCTAGCGTATTGTTACTTGAAGCGGGTCCGATGGACAAAGATATGTTCATCCACATGCCTGCAGGGATGCGGAACGCTCAAAAGTACTCATGGAACTATCTTAGCGAAGCTGACCCTGACAACGGAGTTCCCGCCATTCACATACATCAGGGTCGGGTGTTGGGAGGTGGCAGCTCGGTCAACGGCATGGTCTACTGCCGTGGGACAGCTCACGACTATGACGATTGGGAAAGAATCTATGGATGCACCGGCTGGGCCCATCACGATGTATTACCGTATTTTATCCGCTCTGAGCGAAACGAGACGCTCGGAGCGCCGAACCATGGAACCGACGGCTATTTGTGGGTGAGCGAGCATCGCTACCGGCACCCTCTCACAATGGCTTACATCCGCGCGGGGCAAGAACTTGGCTTCCCCTACATCACTGACATGAGCGGAGCGGCCGAACAGGAAGGTGTTGGCTTCTGGCAGTGCACGATTCATGAAGGTAAGCGGGGTAGCACCGCTCGCGCGTATTTGTATCGGGTCATCAAAAACAACCGCCTCACGCTGATCACCGATGCTGTCGCTGAGAAGATCCAGATCGAAAATGGGCGCGCTGTCGGGATTAGCTATTCCCGCAAAGGCGGGTCACAGACGGAAGTGGTCGCGAACAAGGAAGTCATCGTAACCGCTGGCGCCATCGAAACACCCAAGCTGTTGATGCTATCCGGAATTGGTCCGGCTGCACATTTGGCGAAATTCGGGATAAAGGTCAAGGTTGACAGCCCGCAGGTAGGCCAAAACTACCAGGACCATCTGATGGTCTCGTTGACTGCCGAAACACCAGGAATCCGTAGCATCCTGCGGGAGTCCAAAGGACTTAGAAAGATCGCCAACGGGATCGAGTGGTTGGCATTCAATCACGATGGAGTCGTGTCATCAAACGTGCTTGAGGGCGGCGGCTATTTCGACATAGACAAAGATGGCAGAATAGATACACAGCTGTTCGTATTTCCTTTCTACGAGGGCAAACGTTCCCAAAATGCGACGCAAACAGCCGAGATTCCTGACGGCATTTCGCTCAAGGTGGGTCATGTCTGCCCGGAGTCGCGTGGCGAAGTACTCCTTAGCGGTGCCACTGCGGCTGATACGGTGCGATTGAAAGGGAATTATTTGACGGCAAAAGGGGACCTCGATGCACAGGTCAAAGCAGTGAAGCTGGGTATGACCTTCTTTGAAGCACCGTCTCTAAGAAAGATCGCCCGCAATATTTCACCGTCGATCACCGATCTCACCGACGTCGCCGAGTTCGTCAGGAGCAATTGTGTAACGATATTTCATCCCACCTCAACCTGCCGGATGGGGCCGTCTCTGAAAAGTTCGGTTGTCGATCTTGAACTCCGTGTATGGGGCGTGGCCAATCTGCGTGTCGCTGACGCCTCTGTCATGCCGCATATCGTCAGCGGCAATACGAATGCGCCGACAATTATGATCGCAGAGCGCGCAGCTGAAATGATAATAGCCGATTTGCAATTGCTGGCGTATCAAAAGGGCGACTTAGCATTAGCCTAAGAGGCGCTAACACAAGTCATCCACGAAGCGCGAACAGATAACGGCAGTAGCAAGGGAGAGCAACGCAGCGTGAATGTCGAGACGTCGCTCGAAGCGAATGCGCAGTTTGCCGAAGCCGGCAAACCAGGCGTGCGTGCGCTCGACCACCCAGCGATGCCGTCCCAGCCGTTCCTTGCTTTCTATTCCGCGCCGGGCAATGCGCGCCGTGATCCCTCGCTGTTTCAGGTACTGCCTGCAGCGGGCAAAGTCGTAGCCCTTGTCCGCATGCAGTTTGTCCGGGCGTTTGCGGGGCTGGCCGCTCAGGCCCGGTACCGCAGGTATCGCATCAACCGTGCGCTCGAATGCCATCGAATCATGCCGGTTGGCGCCGGTGACCGTGATCGCCAGGGGAACGCCCCGGGCGTCTACGACGAGGTGTCGCTTCGTCCCGAGCTTGCCACGGTCCGTTGGGTTGGGGCCGGTTTCCTGGCCCCCCGGGGGCTGGCAACGCTGTCCGCATCCACGCTCGCCCGTCCCCAATCAATCTGGTCATGCTCGCGCAACCGGCGAAGCATTGCCAGATGCAGCTTGTCCCACACGCCCGCGGCCTGCCAGTCCCGCAAGCGTCGCCAGCAAGTCATGCCGCTACCGAAACCGAGTTCCTGTGGCAGGTCTTCCCAAGGGATACCCGTGTGCAGGACATACAGGATGCCGTTCAGTGCAGCCCGGTCGCCAACCGCGCGACGACGACCGCCTTTGGGTGACGGCGTGAACATCGGAATCAACGATTCCAGCGCCACCCATAATTCGTTGCTGATTTTTCGTCTGGACATGCCGCCAGGATATGGCGTTCATGGCTGGATGTCCAGGTTGTGTTAGCGACTCTAAGTCGTAAACATCGCTGCGTGAGATAGGTGGGGCCACGTGGCAGGGTCAAATTTTGATCCGGCGCTTCAATGACGCCAAGATCGGGTAATGAACCGGCCCTGAACAATCCGCGAAGGCTTATGCAGTAAGGCTCCGAGGTCCGAATGGTGTTAGTTCGGCGCGTTTGATTGCAGCCTCGCTGTACTTGCAACATGCATTCGATCTGTCGGATGAAGCGGTGGTCTGGCAATGGCTCGAGAACCCGTACTGGCAGGTGCTCACCGGCGAGACGTACTTGCAGACCAGACCCGCGATCGATCCGTCGAGCCTGACGCGCTGGCGCAAGCGGCTGGGCGAAGCCACCGTCGAAGAACTGTTTGTGGGTGCCGGCCGCAACGTGCAGATGATCCTTCGGAAGCTGAGGCTTTTTTACGCTCTGATTCTTGCCGTCTTGCTCAACGGTCGGACAGTTACGCCATAGGCGGCGTGATGCCGCCGAGGGAAAAACGAATTGTTCAGGGGCGACTATCAGGGACTACGTCGACCGCGGCAGTTTTGTAGTCGTCATCTCGAAGATGCAGCGCTAGTTTAGCGTCTTCTGGTCTCGCCTAGACGACGTCTAGAGGTTGGGTGGATTTGCTTGTCCGTTTCCCCACCCGGTATGGACAACAGTACGAGATCGCCTTGGCTCTCTTCGGATGCCAGCTGGTCCAGGTAGTCGGCCCAGTCTTGGCTCATCCGTCGTCGCTGATCGAAGAATTGGGCCCGGTCATATGCGTCTCCTGGTTCCTCGTCGCTGCCATGGGCAAGGTGCCGTCAACGATTTCCTTGTCGAAGCCCAGGCGCTCGCGAATCAGGTGCGGCCAGTAGCTCCGAACCCATGTCCGGTCATTTCATGCCCCGAATACACTATAGTCCTGAGGGCCGCATTGATAGTCCCGTCCGACATTGGTAGCCCCTGCACCCTGACGCATAAGCCGGCTATGGACTTCTCATGTAGCGTCAACGCAACAAAATAACTGGGCGCCGGTGCTCTCCTGTAGCTACGTGGATGGACTTGAGATCTGTCGTACGCACCCCGCGTTTCAACTGCAATTTAGTACATCATCTAGTACACCGCCCCCACTCCGTTCATATAATGTTATTTAAAAACAATAGCATAGGTTACGAAAGCGAGTCCTCTCCTGGGCACCATCTGTTTTCGAAAAGGTCGGCTTCTAGCCGGCCTTTTTTATTTTCCGCGCGCGGTTCGATGAGATCGCCAGGTGCACTCGTTCAGCGGCGTGATGCGCGGCAACCTCACCCTGCACCATCGTGAAATCGCATCCGGAAAATATTATCGTTCGCAGCCTCAAATTCTGTTGACAGATCTCCCAGACACGCTAGAATAGCGGTCTTCGCATCGCAGCAAGCGAAACGTGCCCAGGTGGCGGAATTGGTAGACGCACTAGGTTCAGGTCCTAGCGGTGGCAACATCGTGGAGGTTCGAGTCCTCTCCTGGGCACCATCTGTTTTCGAAAAGGTCGGCTTCTAGCCGGCCTTTTTTATTTTCCGCGCGCGATTCGATGGGCTCGCCAAGTGCACGGGCTGGGGGAAGCCACGCGCATGCGGCGCGATTCATCCAGCGGCGTGATGCGCGGCAACTTCACCCTGCACCGCCGTGAAATTTCATCCGAAAAATATTATCGTTCGCGACCTCAAATTCTGTTGACAGATCTCTCAGACACGCTAGAATAGCGGTCTTCGCATCGCAGCAAGCGAAACGTGCCCAGGTGGCGGAATTGGTAGACGCACTAGGTTCAGGTCCTAGCGGTGGCAACATCGTGGAGGTTCGAGTCCTCTCCTGGGCACCATCTGTTTTCGAAAAGGTCGGCTTTTAGCCGGCCTTTTTTCATTTCTGCTCCCTGAACCACGATTCCCGATCGCGCCGACACGACGCGACCAGCCGCCCGGCATGCGTCGCATCCGCGCGGTAACGCGCCGGCAACCGCCCTCTCCCGCATGCCCCCACTCTCGTCACCAAGAAAAACCGGGATTTCCCTAGGCTGACATGACGCCGTCCACGCGGTTAAATAAATCAACATGATTTATTTAATGCGCCGACACCGGTGCGACATGGAAGGAGACGCGATGAGAAGCCCGCACATCGGTCAGGGCAGCAACTCGGCCAACGTGCGCCGTTACAACGAGCGCCTGTTGCTGAAGACGCTGCGCCGCGCGGGCAGCGCGTCGAAAGCCGATCTCGCCCGACTCGCGAACATGACCGGCACGGCCGTCGGCAGCATCATCGCGTCGCTCGCCGACGCGAAGCTGATCGAATTCGCCGGGCGCACCGAAGGCCAGCGCGGCCAGCCGGCGTCGCTGATCCGTCTCGATCCGCGCGGCGCGTTCGGCATCGGCGTCCATCTCGACCGCATGCGCATCGAGACGGCGCTCGTCAATTTCGCCGGCGACGTACTCGGCCGCCGTTCGCACTACACCCTGCTGCCGCCGCCCGCCGAAGTCATCGAGATCGTGCGCCACGACATCGACGCGATGCAGGCTCTGCTGCCCGCGCACGAACGCGCGCGGCTCGCGGGCATCGGCGTCGCCCAGCCGTACAACCTCGGCGCGTGGATGCGCGAGCTCGGCCTGGCGCCCGACACGTTCCGCGCGTGGGAAGACGTCGACTTCGCCAGCGACCTCGGGCGCACGGTGTCGCTGCCCGTGTTCGGCGAGAACGACGGCAACGCGGCCGCCATCGCCGAACTGTTCTACGGGTACGGCCGCCAGTGCGACGACTTCGTCTATCTGTTCATCGGCCCGGCGATCGGCGGCGGCATCGCGATCGACGGCGACTGCCTGCGCGGCGTGACGGGCAATGCCGGCGACATCGCCGTGATCCCCGTGCTGCCGAGCCGGCTCGCCTCCGCGCCGCCGCCACGCGGGCCGTGGGACATCCTGCTCGCGCGCGCGTCGCTGCATGCGCTGGTGCGCCATCTGCGCCATCACGGCGAGACGGTCGAAAGCCGCGCCGACCTCGAGGCGTGCATCGCCCGTGGCCTGCCGGCGGTGACCGAATGGATCGACGACTGCGTCGATGCGCTCGCACCGGCACTGCGTGCGGTGCTGTGCGTCGTCGATGCGCCGGTGGTCGTGCTCGACGCCGATACCGACGCGGGCCTGCTCGACGCGTTGACCAGCCGCCTGCGCGCTGCGCTCGTCGCCACCGCTCCGGAAGCGCGCGGCACGCCGACGCTCGTGCGCGGCACGTTCGGCGCCGACGCCGGCGCGATCGGCGCCGCGACGCTGCCGATGTACTTCAACTTCTCCCCGCGGGCCGGCATCCTCAGGGGCGCCCGCATCGAATCGCAGGAGGTCAACCATGTCGCGATCTGAGTCGCCGCGGCCGCTGCTCGAAATGCGCGGAATCAGCAAGACGTTCCCGGCCGTGCGCGCGCTCGACAACGTCAGCCTGACCGTCTATCCGGGCGAGATCCACTCGCTGATGGGCGAGAACGGCGCGGGCAAGTCGACGCTGATGAAAATCCTCTCGGGCGCGTATCGTGCCGACGCCGGCGGCGAAATCCTGATCGACGGCCAGCGCATCGACGTCGACGGCCCGCTCGCCGCGCGCGATGCCGGCGTCGCGGTGATCTATCAGGAGCTGTGCCTCGCGCCGAACCTCACCGTCGCGGAGAACATCTACGTCGGGCGCGAGCTGCGCCGCGGCAACCGGCGCTGGGGCACCATCGACCGCGCGGCGATGGCGCGCGGCTGCCAGGACGTGCTGGCGCGCCTCGGCGCGCCGTTCGGGCCGGACACGCTGGTCGGCACGCTGTCGATCGCCGAGCAGCAGCTCGTCGAGATCGCGCGCGCCGTGCATACCCGCGCACGCATTCTGGTGATGGACGAACCGACGACGCCGCTGTCGTCGCGCGAAACGGAACATCTGTTCGGCCTGATCCGCCAGCTGCGCGAGGAAGGCCTCGCGATCATCTACATCAGCCACCGAATGGCCGAGATCTACGAGCTGTCCGACCGCGTGTCGGTGCTGCGCGACGGCACCTACGTCGGCACGCTCGAGCGCGCGGCGCTGTCGGCCGACCGGCTCGTCGCGATGATGGTGGGCCGCGACATCTCCGGCTTCTACAAGAAGGAACACGCGCCGTACGACCCCGGCCACCTGCTGCTGTCGGTGCGCGACATCGCCGACGACGAGCGCGTGCGCGGCTGCAGCCTCGACCTGCACGCGGGCGAAGTGCTCGGCATCGCCGGGCTGGTCGGCGCGGGCCGCACCGAACTCGCGCGGCTGATCTTCGGCGCGGAGCCGCGCACGCGCGGCGAGGTGAAGCTCGGCGAGCGCACGTTCGGCGCACATTCGCCGCGCGATGCGATCGACGCCGGCCTCGTCTATCTGACCGAAGACCGCAAGCGCCAGGGCCTGTTCCTCGACATGAGCGTGCGCGACAACATCAACATCTCGGTGTGCAACCGCGACGCGCGGCTCGGCACGCTCGATCTCGCGCGCGGCGCCGAGCGCGCGCGCGACGCGATCGCGTCGCTGTCGATCCGCGTGCCGCACGCGAACGTGAACGTCGGCGCGCTGTCGGGCGGCAATCAGCAGAAGGTGCTGCTGTCGCGACTGCTCGAGACCAAGCCGCGCGTGCTGATCCTCGACGAACCGACGCGCGGCGTCGACATCGGCGCCAAGTCCGAGATCTACCGGATCATCAACGAACTGGCCCGCGCGGGCGTCGGCGTGATCGTGATCTCGAGCGAGCTGCCGGAGATCATCGGCGTCGCCGACCGCGTGCTCGTGATGCGCGAAGGCGAAATCGCCGGCGAACTCGGCGGCCACACGCACACGCCGATCACGCAGGAAGCGATCATCGCGCTCGCGACCGGCTCGCAGGCCGAACTCGCCGACGCGCACTGACCGCGGCCCTCACTCACTCCTTCATCCAAGGTACCGACATGATCAACCAGCCCAAGCAACGGAACCTCGCTTCCGCGGCGGCCCAACCGGTCGCCACCCGCACGCCGCTGTTGCGCGGCGCCGATCATCGCGCACGCATGCAGTCGCTGCTGCGCACGGCAGGGATGCTGCCCGTGCTGCTGGTGCTGTGCATCGGCTTCGGCTTCCTGACCGACGGCTTCTTCACGCTGCAGAACCTGTCGATCGTCACGCAGCAGGCGTCGATCAACATCGTGCTCGCCGCCGGCATGACGTTCGTGATCCTGACGGGCGGCATCGACCTGTCGGTCGGCTCGGTGCTGGCCGCGTCGGCGGTCGCCGCGCTGCTCGCGTCGACGATCCCCGGCTGGGGCTGGCTCGGCGTGCCGATCGCGCTCGCCGTCGGCCTCGCGTTCGGCGCGATCAACGGCGGCCTGATCTCGTTCCTGCGCCTGCCGCCGTTCATCGTCACGCTCGGCGCGATGACGGCCGTGCGCGGCGTCGCGCGCCTGATCGGCAACGACACGACCATCTTCAACCCGCAACTGCCGTTCGCGTTCATCGGCAACGGCACGGTACTCGGCGTGCCCTGGCTCGTCGTGATCGCCTGCGCGGTGATTGCGCTGTCGTGGTTCATCCTGCGCCGCACCGTGCTCGGGATGCGGATCTACTCGGTCGGCGGCAACCCGGAAGCCGCGCGGCTGTCGGGCATCAACGTGCGCGCGATCCAGCTGTTCGTCTATGCGGCGTCGGGGCTGCTCGCCGGGCTCGGCGCGGTGATGTCGGCCGCCCGGCTCTACGCGGCCAACGGCCTGCAGCTCGGCCAGTCGTACGAGCTCGACGCGATCGCCGCGGTGATCCTCGGCGGCACGAGCTTCGTCGGCGGCGTCGGTTCGATCGTCGGCACGCTGATCGGCGCGCTGATCATCGCGGTGCTGACCAACGGCCTCGTGCTGCTGGGCGTATCGGACATCTGGCAGTACATCATCAAGGGGCTCGTGATCATCGGCGCCGTCGCGCTCGACCGCTATCGCCAGCGCGACTCGGCCCGCACCTGAGCCGCCCTTCCCGTTCAACCATCGGGGCGCAGGCAGGTCCTCCTGCGCCCGACCGCCAACGGACCTTCGGAGACACAACGACATGTTCAAGCACCAAGCCGCCCTGACCGCCGTCGCCTGCGCGCTCGCATTCGGCACCGCCGCCGCCCACGCGGCCGACAAGCCGCTGAAATCGATCGGCGTCACGGTCGGATCGCTCGGCAACCCGTACTTCGTCACGATCGTCAAGGGCGCCGAAGCGCGCGCGAAGCAGATCAATCCGAACGCGAAAGTCACCGCGGTGTCGGCCGACTACGATCTGAACAAGCAGTTCACGCAGATCGACAACTTCATCTCCGCGCACGTCGACATGATCCTGCTGAACGCAACCGATCCGAAGGCGATCGAGCCGGCGGTGAAGAAGGCGCAGGCAGCCGGCATCACGGTGGTCGCCGTCGACGTCGCGGCCGCCGGCGCGAACGCGACCGTGCAGACCAACAACGTGAAGGCCGGCGAACTCGCGTGCGACTACCTCGCGAAGAAGCTCAACGGCAAGGGCAACGTGATCATCGAGAACGGCCCGCAGGTGTCGGCCGTGATCGACCGCGTGAACGGCTGCAAGGCCGTGCTCGCGAAGAACCCGGGCATCAAGCTGCTGTCGAGCGACCAGGACGGCAAGGGCTCGCGCGAAGGCGGGATGAACGCGATGCAAGGCTACCTGACGCGCTTTCCGAAGCTCGACGGCGTGTTCACGATCAACGATCCGCAGGCGATCGGCAGCGATCTCGCGGCGAAGCAACTGAACCGCCCGAACATCGTGATCACGTCGGTCGACGGCGCGCCCGACATCGAGGTCGCACTGAAGTCGAACACGCTCGTGCAGGCGTCGTCGAGCCAGGACCCGTGGGCGATGGCGCAACAGGCGGTGAACGTCGGCTACGGCATCATGAACGGCCAGAAGCCGGCCAACCCGATGATCCTGATCGAGCCGACGCTCGTCACGCGCGACAACGTGAAAAGCTACAAGGGCTGGACCAGCCCGCGCTGATCGCGGCGTACGTGCTCGCGTGCGGTGTCGGATGGGGCGTGTGGGCTGAGGGCGGATGCGGGTGGTCGCGGGGCACGAGTCGCACCGGCCGCATTCATTGGCGGCCCCGCGCCGTGGATCGCACGAGCGGCACGGGTGGCATGAGCGGCGCTGGCGGCACGGATTGCATTAGCCGCCGCCAGTCACGCCGCATGCAGCGCGACCGCCCGCCGCGCTTCGCGTCGACGCCGCCGGCGCGAGCGTCCCGCTTGCCCGTTACATATCCCGCTCAACGCACCACCCGCCCCCATCACCCGCCACTCGCCCCGTCGCGACCGCGCGCCTGCAGCAATTGCAGGCTCTCATCCACGCTCAGTTCCGACATCGCGTCGTCGCGCAGCGTATCGTCGGCCGCCCGGCGCAGCGCATTGAGCGCATGCGCCTTGAGCCGCACGATCGCGAGCCGCAGCCCGCGCGCCGCACACTCGGCCGCGAACGTGCGCAACGACTCGATCGTCGTGCCGTCCACGTCGGGCGTTTCCTCGAGGCTCAGCATCACGGTGTGCGCATCGGGTGCGTCCTTCATCAGCGCGCGCACGCGGTTGAGCATCCGGTCCGCGTTCGCGAAGAACAGCTGCGCCTCGGGCCGCACGATCAGCACGCCGGGCACCGGCTTCGCATCGGCATGATTCGCGACGTCGACGAAATCGTGCCCGTCGCGCAGCCGGCCGAGCACGCTGACGTTCGGCTCCGACAGCTTGCGCAGCGTCAGCAGCAGGTTCACGCCGATCGCCACGAGCAGCCCGTGCAGCACGCCGAGCACGAGCACGGCCAGCAGCGCCGCGATCACGACGAGCCGGTCGCGGTGCCATACCCAATACGGCCGGAATATCGACGGATGCAGCGAGTGGCTGACCGCGAAGATCACGATCGCCGCGAGCACGGGCTCCGGCGTGCGCGCGAGCTGCGGCAGCAGCAGCCCCACGATCAGCGCGACCACCGCCGCGGCCCACAACCCCGCGAAGCGGGACTGCGCGCCGGCGGCCTCGTTCGCGGCCGTCGCCGAATAGCCGGCGCCGACCGGCATCCCGTGCAGCAGCCCCGATACGAGGTTCGCGCAGCCGATCGCGACCAGGTCGCGATTCGCGGACACGCTGTCGCCGTGCTTCAGCGCGAAGTTGCGAATCGATCCGTACGACTCCGCGTACAGGATCAGCATCAGCGCGAATGCGAGCTCGACCGTCTGCATCCACGCATTGCGGTCGAGCCGCGGCAGCCCGAATTCGATATGCCGGAAATCGATGTGTCCGACCACCGCGATCCCGTAGCGCTGCCAGTCGACCAGATAGCCGGCGACGATCGACAGCACGATCACGACGAGCGTCGCCGGCACGCGCGAGCGGCGCCCGAGCGCAAACAGCAGCGCGAGCGCGGCCGCGCCGAGCGCGACGCTTGCGAGGTTCGCCTGCGGCGCGCCCCTGACGAGTTCGAGCACGACGTGCGGCGCATCGCCGTGCCGCACGGAAACCGCGAGGATCTTCGGCAGTTGCTTGATGACGATCGTCAGCGCGAGCCCGAACGTGAACCCGCGCAGAACCGGCCGAGCGACGAAATCGGACATGCCGCCGAGCCGCGCCGCGCCCGACAGGATGAACAGCACGCCGGTCACCGTCACGAGTGCGGCCGCCAGCGCGAGTTGAGCGGCCAGCGCGAGCCCCGACTCGCTCAGCACGGTCGCGGCGAGCACGGCGGCCGACGACGACGTCGACGACACGATCGCAAAGCGGCTGCTGCCGGTCAGCGCATAGATGACGAGCCCCGACAGCAGCGCGATGAGGCCCGCCTGCGGCGGCAGGTTCGCAAGGCCGGCATATGCGACGGCCTCGGGGATCAGCAGACCGGCGATCGACAGGCCGGCCAGCGCGTCGAGGCCAACGCGCCGCGGCGGCGAAGGCGCGGCCGCATCGAGTGCGGCGAAATGCTCGGCGCGCTGCGGGCCGGCTTCCGGGCGAGTCTGGGTGGTCGTCATCGAGCCTTCTTCATCGAACGTCGGATCGCTTGCGCCGGTCACGGCTTGACCGCGATCACGCCGGACCAGCCCGGCAGATAGCGCGCGTCCTGATCGTGGGCGCGGCGCAGCGACAGGTCGAGCGCCTTGTCGAAATTCTTGCGGATCTGGTCGAGGCTCACGTGCTGGCGCAGGTAGTCGGCCCAAAGGAATTCGCTGAACGGCGTCGCGTCCTTCGCGTAGCCGCCCGCGGTGCGCAGCTCGCCCGCGAGGCTGCGATACGGGTCGTCCTCGAGCCCGGTCAGCGCCTGCGGCAGATGCGCGTATTCGCGCCGTGCACCGTCCGGGCCGAACGGATGCACCCACTGGTTGTGCTCCATGATCCGCCAGAAAATCGTGTCGTCGAGCCACGACAGATCCTTCAGCAGCATGGCGTTCACGCGAGTCTCGCCCTCCTCGATCAATGCGAGGCCGAGATGGTGATGATCGGTGATGTAATGCAGGCCGCCCGGGCCGAGCACCGCGGGAAACCAGTGCGATTCGATCGCGGCCTGGCGCGCGCGCTTGCCGAGCGTCTTCCAGTGCTTGCGCTTCGCCTTCACTTCGCGATAGCCGACCGTCATCTGCGTCGGACGCAGCGCGTCGAGCCGGACGGGAATCAGATGAACGTCGTTGCCGAGTGCCATGGTCGTACCCCATGTTGCGAATGTCGGCAACGATACTCCTGATCGGGCAAGCCGTTAATACGTCGCGACCTCGATACGCGTACGCTTGACGATCTCTGACAACCGGCGGCGCTAGGTGCGCAGGTCGTCGCGCTCCAGACGATGCCGCACGTAAGGAATGCCGTCGTCCACGACGCCCACGCGGCGCATCCCGAGCTTGTGTGCGACGTTCAGCGAACCGGTGTTGGCCGCCGCGATGTCGGCGATCACACGCGGCAGCCGCACGGTGTCGAATGCGTGCCGCACGACGGCCGCCGCGGCCTCGCTCGCGATGCCGCGCCCCCACGCCGTGCGCACGAGCCGCCAGCCGATCTCGACGTCGCGCGCGCCGCCCGCGTAGTCGGGAATCAGCAGCACCCAGCCGATGAACCGGTCGGGCGCGGCCTTCTCGAAGATCGACCAGTAGCCGAGGCCGGCCGGATAGTCGCGCGTGATCCGGTGCGTGACGAAGCGGCGATGCTCGGCGGGGTCGTGCCACGGGCCGGCGATGTACAGCGTCACTTCCGGATCGCGATCCATCTCGATACACGCGTCGAGATCGGCGAGCACGCGCGGGCGCAGCCACAAGCGCTCGGTCTGCAGCACCGGCAACGCGGTATCGGGGGATTCGGCCATCTGGATTCCTGCTTCGGGAACGATGCGCATCGCGCGTGACGTGATCGATACAAAAAGCCTGCCGCAATGATACAGACGGCTGACGCGTCGCTCGGCCGGCATCGCCTCCGTTGCACGCAATGGATCATTTCATAGGGATTATTCCCGATTCGCCCGTATCGCGCGGCGCGACGGCCTACACTCGATCCATGCCCGCCGCACTGCGCGCCTGCCGGCCGGCAACCGTACGAGCCGGCAGGCAGGCAAGCCAACGAGGAGAACCCACGACATGAGCTGGACTCGCGAGCAACGCAACGTCACGATCGCCGCCTACCTCGGCTGGACGCTCGACGCATTCGATTTCTTCCTGATGGTGTTCGTGCTGAAGGACATCGCGGCCGAATTCGCAACGACGATCCCCGCCGTCGCGTTCGCGCTCACGCTCACGCTCGCGATGCGCCCGCTCGGCGCGCTGATCTTCGGCCGCCTCGCCGATCGCTTCGGCCGCCGCCCGACGCTGATGGTGAACATCGCATGTTATTCGCTGCTCGAGCTGGCGTCGGGTTTCGCGCCGAGCCTGACCGCGCTGCTGGCATTGCGCGCGCTGTTCGGCGTCGCGATGGGCGGCGAATGGGGCGTCGGCTCGGCGCTGACGATGGAAACCGTGCCGACGCATGCGCGCGGCATCGTGTCGGGGCTGCTGCAGGCCGGCTACCCGAGCGGCTATCTGCTCGCTTCGGTCGTGTTCGGGCTGTTCTACCAGTACATCGGCTGGCGCGGCATGTTCATGGTCGGCGTGCTGCCTGCGCTGCTCGTGCTGTACGTGCGCGCGCACGTACCGGAGTCGCCCGCGTGGAAGCAGATGGAGAAACGGACGCGGCCGAGCCTCGCCGCCACGTTTCGGCACAACTGGAAGCTCGCGATCTACGCGATCGTCCTGATGACCGCATTCAACTTCTTCTCGCACGGCACGCAGGACCTGTATCCGACGTTTCTGCGCGAACAGCATCACTTCGATCCGCATACCGTGTCGTGGATCACGATCGTGCTGAACCTCGGCGCGATCGTCGGCGGCCTCTCGTTCGGCGCGATCTCGGAGCGGATCGGCCGCCGCCGCGCGATCTTCATCGCGGCGCTGATCGCACTGCCCGTGCTGCCGCTGTGGGCATTCTCGAGCGGCCCGCTCGCGCTGGCGGCCGGCGCGTTCCTGATGCAGATATCGGTACAGGGCGCGTGGGGCGTGATCCCCGTGCATCTGAACGAAATCTCCCCCGACGAGATCCGCGCGACCTTCCCCGGTTTCGTCTACCAGCTCGGCAATCTGCTCGCGTCCGGCAACGCGACGATGCAGGCGTCGCTCGCCGTGTCGCACGGCAACGACTATGCGTTTGCGCTCGCGCTCGTGGCCGGCATCGTGGCCGTCGCGATCGCCGTGCTGATCCTGTTCAGCCGCGAGCGGCGCGGCATCGACATGACGCAATCGGTCAATACACGTACCGGCGCCGGCTGAACCCGCACGTTGCCGCGCCGCACCATCGGATGCGCCGCGCGGGGCGTGGCTTGCGTCCGACGTATCCCGCATCTGCACATCGAACTAGAGGAATTTGCCGAGACTCCGCGCTTGCCCGGCCTGCCTGCGTCTTTTTATCTTAATAAAAACAGCCGTTTGAATCAGACGAACGAATCAGCTGTTCGCGGCAGGGCGACCGGCATTGGGAGGCGGGACATGGCAGTAACTCAGGAGGGGCGGCCGTCGACGGGACGGCCGTCGGGGACGCGACCGTCCGGCACTCGGCAGAGCGGCGGCACGAAGGTGCGCATCCTCGATGCAGCCGAGGATCTGTTCATCGAGCACGGCTTCGAAGCGATGTCGATGCGGCAGATCACGTCGCGTGCGGCGGTGAACCTTGCCGCGGTCAATTACCACTTCGGCAGCAAGGAAGCGCTGATCCACGCGATGCTGTCGCGTCGGCTCGACCAGTTGAACCAGGAACGGCTCGGCATCCTCGACCGCTTCGATGCGCAACTGGGCACCCACATCACCTGCGAGCACGTGCTCGGCGCGATGTTCATTCCCGCGCTGAAGGCGTCGCGCGATCCCGAGCGCGGCGGCCCTGCGTTCCTGCGGCTGATCGGCCGCGCATACACCGACCCGTCGCCGTTCGTCCGCAACTTCCTGACCGCGCACTATGCGAGCGTCGCCGGTCGTTTCTTCGATGCGTTCCAGCGCGCGCTGCCGCACCTGCCGCGCACGGAACTCGGCTGGCGGCTTCACTTTGCGATCGGCGCGCTGTCCGGCGCGCTCGCCGGCGCCGAGACCGAAAGCCTGATCGACGAATTCTCGCAACGCCGCACGATGAACGACGTGCAGATGATCGCGCGGCTGTCGTCGCTGATCGTCGCCGCGCTGAAGGCGCCGATGCCCGACAGCGCGCAGCTGGCGATCTTCGCGGCCGTGCTCGACGATGCCGGCGCGAGCGAAGCGCTCGGGATGCCGTCGGCGGCTGCCGCCGTCGATACGGCGGCAGCGCATTCGGCGGGTTGAACGCGGCGCGCGGCACAGATCCAGCGTTTCATGACTCGTTTGATCGAGGCCGGTGGGAGTACGTCGCCGGTCGGGATCGGATTTTTGTGGCGAAAACCGATGGGGTTTTCGCCGGATGAGGATAGTGCGGGCGGTGACGCGCTGGGGTGCGCCGACCGCGAAGCATGGGGCGAGAGTAGGCGCTGAAGCGCCAACTCTTGCCGACCGCGAAGCATGGGGCGAGAGTAGGCGCTGAAGCGCCAACTCTCGCCGACACCGGAGACACACATCATGTCAGCACCCGCAGCAACCGCAACGGCGCAGCTCCCGCCCGCCACCGACGGCATCTGGTACAAGTCGTACCCGCGCGGCGTGCCGCACGAAATCGACGTCGCGCAATACACGTCGCTCGTGCAATTCTTCGACGAATGCACGACGCGTTTCGCCGAGCGAGTCGCGTACGTGAGCGCCGGCGCATCGATGACCTACCGCACGCTCGCGCAGAAAGTCGACGCGTTCGCGTCGTATCTGCAAAGCATCGGCGTGAAGCCGGGCGACCGCGTCGCGATCATGCTGCCGAACACGTTCCAGTATCCGGTCGCACTGTTCGGCACGCTGAAAGCCGGCGCAATCGTCGTCAACGTCAATCCGCTCTACACCGCCCGCGAACTCGCGCACCAGCTCAAGGACAGCGGCGCCCAAACCATCGTCGTGTTCGAGAACTTCGCGCGCACGCTGCAGGACGCCCTGCCCGACACCCAGGTGAAGAACATCGTCGTCACCGCGCTCGGCGACCTCCTCGCCGACGGTCTGAACGCCAAAGGACACCTGATCAACTTCGTGCTGAAGCACGTGAAGAAGCTCGTGCCGCCCTACAACCTGCCGCAGGCGGTGCGGCTGCGCGCGGCCCTCGCGCTCGGCGCGCGCACCAAACCGCAGCCGGCGCGCGTCACCCGCGACGACCTCGCGTTCCTGCAATACACCGGCGGCACCACCGGCGTCGCGAAAGGCGCGATGCTCACGCACGGCAACCTGATCGCGAACCTGCTGCAAGCGAAGGCATGGATCGCCGATCAAGTGTCGGGCGACGTCGAAACCGTCCTCACGCCGCTGCCGCTTTACCACATCTATTCGCTGACGGTGAACGCGTTCATCTTCATGGGGCTCGGCGGGCGCAACATCCTGATCGCGAACCCGCGCGACATGACGATGGTGATGAAGATCATCCGCAACGAAACCTTCACCGGCATCACCGGCATCAACACGCTGTACAACGCGTTCCTCGACAACGAAGAATTCCGCAAGCGCGACTTCTCCAAGCTCAAGCTCGCGATGGCTGGCGGGATGGCGATGCAACGCGCGGTCGCGGAACGCTTCGAGGAAGTCACGGGCAGGCCGGTCGTCGAAGGCTACGGGCTCACCGAATGCTCGCCGATCGTCACGATGAACCCGGTCGACCTCAGCGACATGGCCGCGTTCAGCGGCTCCGTCGGCCTGCCCGCGCCGTCGACCCAGGTGCGCTTTCGCCGCGAGGACGGCACCTGGGCCGGCATCGGCGAGCCCGGCGAGCTGTGCGTGCGCGGCCCGCAGGTGATGCGCGGCTACTGGCAACGCCCCGACGAAACCGCCAAGGTGCTCGACGCCGACGGCTGGCTCGGCACCGGCGACATCGGCGTGATGGACGAGCACGGCTTCATCCGTCTGATCGATCGCAAGAAGGACATGATTCTCGTATCCGGCTTCAACGTGTACCCGAACGAGATCGAGGAAGTGCTGGTCATGCATCCGGGCATCAGCGAGGCTGCGGCGATCGGCATTCCGGACGAGGTGCACGGCGAGCGGATCAAGGTGTTCGTCGTGCGGCGCGACCCCGCGCTCACCGTCGACGACGTGCTCGCGCATTGCCGCAAGAACCTCACCGGCTACAAGATGCCGAAGTCGGTCGAATTCCGCGACGCGCTGCCGCAGACGAACGTCGGCAAGATCCTGCGCCGCGCGCTGCGCGACGAGGAGCTCGCGAAACTCGAGGCCGCGAAACAACGCTGAACGATGGCTCGCCCGGAGACGCCGCCGATGAACCCACGAACGATGCGCCGCGCCGCGCATGCGGCCGCCGCCGTCGCATGCATGCTGACGCTGGCGCCGCCGCCGCACGCGCAGGAAACGGCCGCCGCTGCCGCCAGCGCACCCACGGCCACAGCCACGACGCTGCCGGCCGAGCTCGACAAGGTCACGCACGAACCGGCTGCGCAGCAGGCACGCTGGCTGCGCGCGGCCGCGCAGCGCGGCACGCTCGCGCAACTCGACGACGCGACGCTCACCGCGCTGTTCAACGCGCTCGATCCGCTCGCGGTGCCGCTCTATGTCGGTCATGGCCCGAATGGCTATCCGTCGTACCAGTTCACGATGGCGCGGCAGGAACGCATCAACGGCAAGTGGCCCGACACGCCCGACCGCATGCTCGTGAAGACGACGCGCGAGCCGTTGCGCGTGTACGCGAAATGGCTGCCGGGCGGCGCGCATGCGGGACAGGAAACGATCTACGACACGACGCTGCGCAAGGACGAGATGTACGGCCATCTCGGCGGGCTGCTCGGCAAGATTCCGCTGTGGACGGCGCTCGACGGCGCGCTGGCGCGCGCCCAGTCGAATCACCAGGTGAAGGATCTCGGCACCGAGTTCATCGCGAACCAGTACCTGAGCGAAGCCAGGAAATACCAGGAGGCCGGTGTCCAGCGGCCGACCCACGTCGAAGCGAAAACCATCGGAGGCGTACGCGTGGTCGCCCTCACCTACGAAACGCCGACCGGCCGCCCGCAGTTCTATGCGAAGAAGGAAGTGCTCGGCCTCGATCTGCACGCGCCCTACTTCCGGACCGTCGAGTCGTACGACAACGACGGCAGGATCTTCGAGCGGATCGTCATCGAGACGATCGCGCCGGCGACGCTCGACGCGTCCGCGTTCGATCCGAAGAACCCGGACTACGCGTTCTGAGCGTCAGGCGCGCCGCGCCGCGCGCCGTGCTCAATCGTCGTCATCGTCGTGATGCTTGCGCCAGTGCTTGTAATAGTGCTTGCGCCACTTCCGGTAGCCGTCGTCGTCATCGTCGCCGTAGTCGCCGTACCCGTAGCCCGGATAGGCGACGACCGCCGGCTGCGGCGCCACATAGACCGGCGCCGGCTCGACATAGACCGGCGCGACCGGCACGCCGATCCCGACGGACAGGTCGACGTGCCCCGCCATTGCACTGCCGGACGCGACCAATGCCGCGCCGCCGAGCCACACCGCCAAGCCCCTCTTGTTCATGTTTCGTTCCATGTTGCGCCGGCCTGCCCGGCATTCGCCGCGACTGTAATCCGGACGCACACGACGAGGTGCTACGCCGCTGCGAGAGTCGTAACGCGACGTAACGGAACGGCAACTGGCCGTTCGGCCGAATCGCGAAAATGTCCTGGAGCGTCTATAGTGGGTTACGGTTCGACACAATCGCGATCACGCGCGGGCGGAACGAACAGGGTAGAATCCCGCTAAATACTTGGTGAGCGATCACGCCCACACACGCACAACACATCTCTGACGCAGGCTCCTGCCGCACCTCAATGGCCAATCCCGCAGAATCCCATCCGCAAAACGACTTCATCAATTCGGCACGCAAGGAACGTAAGCGTGTTGAAATCTATCTCGTCAACGGCATTCGTCTGACGGGTTGCATCGAGTCGTTCGATCAGTACCTGGTGATGCTGCGCACCCCCGTGGGTCTGCAAGGCATCTACAAGCGCGCGATTTCGACGATCCAGCTCGATACGGGCGGCTCGCGTCCCGGCGGCGGCCCGCGCGGCCCGCGTCCCGGCGGCCGGCCGGGCGGCCGTGAAGGCGGCGGCCACAGCCCGTACGGCTCGCACGGCGGCTCGCGCGAGTCGCGCGGCGACGGCGGCTACGGCTCGCGTGAACCGCGCGAAGGATACGGCTCGCGTGAGCCGCGGGAAGGCTACGGCGCACCGCGCGAACCGCGCGAAGGTTATGGCGCACCGCGCGAAAGCTACGGCGCGCCGCGCGATACCAGCGACGCACCGGGCAGCAGCGCGCCGTCCGATTCACGTGGCGGCACCGGGCCGGTGATCGTCACCCGGCGCCGGCGAATCGTGCCGGACGGCCAGTAAAACAAAAGGGCAAGCCAAACGGCTTGCCCTTTTTGCTGGTAGGCCGGCGCGGCATGTCGCCGCACCGCGCACCCCATGACCGCTCAGTGTGCCGTCGACGGCAAGCCCGCATTGGCCTCACGCTGCAGCGCGCGCACCTGCTTCTGCAACGCGCGCAACTGACCCTGAAGCTGCGCCTGCTGCGTCTGCAGCGCCGCCGTTTCGTCGCGTACGTTCTTCTGGTGATCGGCGACCGCGGCCTGCTGCTCGTGCGCGATCGACAGGTCGGCTTGCAGGCGACGTGCGCGGTCCTGCGTGGCCTGAATCTGCCGGTCGGTTTGCGCCTTCTGCGCTTCCAGCTTCGCCGCCCGCAACTCGTTGACGGCCAGCCGCGCCGCCTGATGCGAGAAGTCGCGGTAGATCGCTTCGGCGCGCGCGTCGTCGTGCGTCTTGATCACACGCCAGAACGCCTTCTGCTGAAACAGCGCCACGAAATACGCACCGTCCTTCACGTTGAACAACAGGCTCGCGCCGTAGCTGCCGTTATAGTTCGTGCGCATTTCCGTCAACGCATGCGCCTGCATCTGCCGCTGCAGCTCGTCGACCGTGCTTTGCCCGGTCGTCTCGCCCGCCTGCGGCTGCACCGACTGAACCTGCGGATCGAGCGCCGGAATCGCCGCTACCGGCGCCGACGCCTGCTGCACCGCCGATGCCGCATCGGCTGCCAATCCCTGCGCGTACACGCCCTGCATGCCTCCCATCATGGCGAACAGCACGCATGCCCGCCCCAACCCCGTAATGTGGCTCATGAATTTTTATTCCCGCCCGTGTCGTTGTAATTGAGCGCGATTTTATCTCATTAATTAATCGCTTTCGCGAGTCTCGGGCTCTTCGTCGAAGATCTGGTACTTGCGCATCTTTTCCCACAGCACCTTTCGGCTGATGCCGAGTTGCTGCGCGGTGTCCTGGCGTCTCCAACCGTTGGCGTCCAGTGCGGCGATCACGCGGCTGCGTTCGTTCATGTCCCACTTGCTGCGATCGACGAACACTTCCGCCGCGCTCTCCGCCGGCACCGGCTGCGCCGAATTGCGCGCGTGCGCGATCAGCCGCTGCAGCCGCGCGGCATCCCAGCCGCCCGTCTGCCGCACCGTCACGCCGACGCGCTCGGCCAGATTGCGCAATTCCCGCACGTTGCCCGGGAAATAGCTGTCCGCGACCGCGTCGGCGAGCCAGTAAGGCAGGTCCGACAGCTCGGCGAGGCGAGCCTCGCCAACCACGTCGGCGACGAACGACTTGAACAACGCGATCTTGTCGACCGCGCCGCGCTCCTCCAGCGACGGAATGCTCAGCTCGATCACCGCGAGCCGATAGTACAGATCCGCGCGAAACAGCCCGTCCTTCACGAGTTGCGGCAGCTTCTTGTTGCTGGCCGCGACGAGGCGGAAATCGACCTTGACCGGCGTCGTCGCACCGACCCGCAGCACCGCGCCGTCCTCGAGCACGCGCAGCAGCTTGACCTGCTGATACAACGGCAGATCGCCGACTTCGTCGAGGAACAGCGTGCCGCCCGCCGCCTGCTCGAAGTAGCCTTTATGCGCAACAACCGCGCCCGTGAACGAGCCCTTCGCATGGCCGAAGAACAGCGACTCGAACAGGCCGTCGGGGATCGCGCCGCAGTTTACGGGCACGAATTCGCCGTGCCGGTAGCGCGAATGCTTCTCGTGCAGCAATTGGGCGATGCGCTCCTTGCCGACGCCGGTTTCGCCGTGCAGCAGCACGTTGGTGTCGCAGTCGGCGAACGTATCGACTTCGTGCAGTAGCGCCTGCATCGACTCCGAGTGCGCGACGAGTTCGGACGGCTGCAGCGTTTCGGCCGCGTGCGCGCGCAATTGCGTGACGAGCTTGCCGACCATCCCGCGCAGTTCGGCACAGGTGAAGTCGAGCGGCAGGATGTGCGAATAGTCGGGCGGATACTGCGACGCATCGTGATCGCGCGCCGCACCGACCCACACGACGGGCATGCCGATGTTGGCCTGCCAGTCGCGCAGGAACGCCGCACCGGTTTCGATCATCGTCACGCTGATGATTGCGAGCGACGGCCGCAGTGCGGCGCGCTCGGGCGAGATCTCCGCGTTGTCGGCACGGATCACCTCGACGTCGAAGCTCGCCATGCAGCGGGCAACGCGGTCGACGATGTCCGCCTTGCCTTCCCAGACGTACAGGTCGAGTTCTGCGATTGCGGGCGTGTTTCTCATGGCTGTTGCTTTCAATGGACGATTTGCGGGGCGTTGCATGTCAGGCTGTGCTGAATCACGGTCAATTGGCCGACTTGCAGTCCGAGTGCGGACAGCAGCGGCGTCACGAGCGTGTTGAGCAACGGATTCACAAGCCCGACGAGCAACGGGATGAGTTGGTCCGTCAGCGGTTGGAGAATCTGCGTGAGAATCGACAGATCGAGGCCCAGAACGTTGAGCTGCAGCGCGGTGCCATTCAACACATTGGTCAGCTGGACGCCCAGCGTGTTGGTGGCAGTCGCCGACGTGGTCCAGTTGGGCCCCGGAGACCAGGCCGACGATGCGCAAGCGCCGTTGCCCGGCTTGGTATTGCAGAACGAGTATTGCGAATTGTTCGGATAGACGATGCCGGTACCGGTCAACGGCAGGTCGGCATTCAACGCGCCCGGTGTCGACGGCAACGGCGGCCCGCTGTATATCGGCGTGCTGGCGCTGCCGCCTACATACGCGACGGGGTTCGACGCCGACAGCGCGATTTGCAGCGCGGTGAAGTTGCCGAGTATTCCAGACGCCGAGAGCTTCGCGACGGGAATCGTGCCGGACGAAGCCGCACAGCTCGGCGCATTGAGGTTCAGCTTGCCGCCGGTATTCTGTCCGGCGCAGATCATCGCCGCGCCCGGCAAGGCGCCGAACGTCGCGGTGCTCGCGGCCGGCGCCGACTGGCAATCGGTACTTGCCAACCAGGCCCGCGCCGGGCCGCCCGCGATGATATAGAGCGGCAGACGCGGCCCGGAAAGCTGGATCGTCAGCAACGGCACCAACGGCGGAATCTGCAGCGGCGGCGGGTCCGACAATACCTGCAGATCGGCGTAGATGCCGATCTCCGCCTGCGACGCCTGCGTGCGCCAGATGCCGTTCACCTGCCCTGCCTCGCCGATGCCGATCGACGGCGGCGCCAGCACCTGCAGTTGCAGACTGTTGACGCGCGCAAGCGCCGATACCGCGCTGATCAGCGGACACAATGCGTTGCCCGGGCAACTGGTTTGCCCGATCGATACCGACAATGCACTGTTGTATGCGCCGACCTCCGCCGTCGTGATCAGCAACTGCAGCACATTGATGCTGGCGTTCGCCGCAGCCTCCGCGTTACTGCCGGAGTATTGAAGGAGGCTGCCCAACGCGATCTTCGACACATTGACGCTCGCACCGACGCTGCCCCGCAACGTGGTGAGCACCACGCCGACCGTCGTATCCTTGCCGACCGCCGTCGCGGCGAGATTGAGAATATCGGATACGGTCAGATCGAGGCCCAGCAGCTGGCCGATCGTGGGCGGACTCGACATGCCGGACTGGCCGAGCTGCAGCGCGGCGTTGGCCAATTGAGCCAGCGTGACGTTGGCCACGGCCAGCGACTGATAGCTCGCCAGGCCGACGTTGACGTTGGCCGAAGCACCCAGCAAGCCGGTCAGCAACGAATCGAGCAGCGCGGAAGACGACGTATTGAGACTCGCGAGCGTCGCAGCGACGCTGAACGTATCGATCGCCGACGAACGTGCCGTTGCAGTGGCCGACAACACGGCCTTTCGACCACTCAATTGGCTCAGCAGCCCGAGAAAGAAATACTGCACTTGCCGGTACACCGTCACGCGTGCCGCATTGGCGACCGACTGCGCCGGCGTAACGTATGCATTCGCGGTATCCCATGCGCCGCAGCTGACGGCGATCTGGTCGTTGCCCGGCGTCGGCGTGGCGTTCGCCGCGGCATCGATCAGCGTGACCGAATAACCGTTGTCGTTCAGGCCCGCGCTGACCGCCACGTTCTTCTTCGCATCGCTCAGGCATCTGGCCGGATCGCTCGACATCGGCTGAACCGCCGCCAATGCGACCATGTCGGCGACGCGCTGCAGGTCCCGCTTCTGAAAATACAGGTTGCCGACGTCGATCGCCCCCAGCACGACGAGCGCGACCAACACCCAGATCGCTCCGATGACCGCAATCGAGCCGCGCTGCCGACGTCGCGCCATCCAACCTGCGCTGGGCCGCCGAATCACGTATGGATGATCACCGCGCATCGTCGTCTCGCTTACTGCGCACTCTGCCCGCCGCCCGACATGCCGCCCGCGGAGCCCATCTGCGAACTCATCGATTCGGGAATCTTGTTCTTGAAGGAATCCAGATAGCGCTGGTACGTCAGCGTCGCAACGTCGCCGAGCAACGGCTGTGTCGGCGCAGCCACGCGGTTGTCCCGCTGCAGCGACAGCCATTGCTGCGTCGAGCGCCCCACCTCCGATGCGCCCGGCGCAGCGACCTGCCCGTATGCGGCAACGGTACCCAGCGCGATGCCGGCGATCGCGCCGAGCAGAGCGATGCGGCCCGCGCGCATGTATCGGTGAAATGTCTGCTTCATGTCGTTCCCCGCGTATCCGTTCATTGTGCAAACCGTTGCAGCAGCGGCGCGGTCTGGTCATAGCTGAGATTGTTCGCCATCGGCGCGATCGACATCGGCGCGGCACGCCGCGATACCACCGGCGGCGTTGCCACCGCCCGCTGCTGCGCGCGCGCCGCGGCCGCCACTCTCGCGGCATCGCTGCTGATGTCCTTGCGGATATTGGCCGGCAAACGCTGCTGGTTCATCAAGCGCTGCGCGTCCTGCGCGCGCCCCGCGGCAACCAGATACAGCGCGAGGTTGCTGACGATCTTGGGGTTGCGTTGATCCAGTTCAGCGGCCTTCATCAGCGGCACGCGCGCGCCGACGATGTCGCCGCTGCGCAATTTCGCGTACGCGAGATCGGACAGCAGCGACGCATCGGTCGGCGCGAGTTCGGACGCCTGCGTCAACGCCTGCACCGCCTGGCCGAAATCGCCGGCTGCGCCCGCGATCAGCCCGAGCCCGCGATAGCCGCGCGCGGCGAGCGGCGTCTTCAGCAATTGCTCATAAGCTGCCGCACTCGCGGCCGGCTGGTCCGTCATCCGCAGCGCATCCGCTCGCAGCAGTATCGTGTCCGGCGATACGCCGTACGTTTTGTCGTACGCGTCGATATGCGCGAGCGACGCGTAATACAAACCTTGTGTCTGCATCCGCTGGATCAGGCCGAGATACATGCCCGGCGTATCGGGCACCGCTTGCTTCTGGTCCGCGGCCTGGATCAACGCCGCACGTTCGGTCTGTGCGCCGACACCATATCCGCTCTCCTTGGTCGCGCATGCAACGAGCATCAACGCCATCGTCGCCATGCCGGCCAGCCTTGCCATCCTGCCGATCCGCTTCATCGTCTTTCCTTCCACCGTCAATGGTGTGCCGACAGCGCGTGCGTCACTGCCAGAAATCCGGGGCCGGCCGTCACGATCAGCAGCGCAGGCAGCAGCGTCAGAACCATCACCCCGGTCATCTTCACGGTCAATCGGCCGATTCGTTCGCGCAGCATCGCGCGACGCGTCTCGCGCAATCGATCGCCGAACTGCTTGAGCGGTTCCTGAACGGCGCCGCCGTGCTTGTCCACCTGCACCATCAGCCGTGCGATCGCGCGCAAATCCTCGTTGTCGAAGCCGCCGGACAAGCGCTGCATCGACTGCTCGCGCGTGCGGCCGGCCGCGAAATGGCGCTGCGCGATGCCGACCTCCGACGAGAGCACCGGCATCATCCCGCGGAAATCGTTCGTCACGACCTGCAGGCTTTGATCGAGCGACAAGCCGACGCCCTGCAACAGCCGCAGCATGTCGACCAGCAACGGCAATTCGTCGATCACGCTCTGACGTCGAGCCGCGGCACGGCGGCGCACGTAGAGCTTCGGCAGCATGAAGCCGAATGCGAATGCGGCGAACACGCCGATCGTCCAGTATCCGCCCTTCATCCGGCCGCTCGCGAACACCGCGAACAGCACGGGCACGGCGATCCCGCAGGCGAGTCGCGCCATCAGGAACAGCCCGCGCGTGCGGGCGTCGACGTAGCCGCATTGCTCGAGCAGACGACGGTCTTCGTCCGCGACGATATGCTTGCCGAAGCCGGTGTCGAGCAGGCGCATCCCGTTCGCCGATACCCAGCCAAGCATGCGTTCGACGCGTTGCCGAACGCGCGCGTCCGGTTTCCCGGCGGAATCGCCGGCCGCAGCGCTTCCCGGCTTGGCTGCCTCGAGCGTCGCCATGCGGTGTTCGAGCGCATCCTTCAGCGCACGCTCGGCACGCGACGCGGCGCTCGCGCGCAACATCGCGGCCATGCCGAACAGCAGGACGCCGAGCGCGCCAAGCGCCAACGCGATCGATCCGATTTGAGTTGCCGTCATCGCATCACCTCAGCCGGGCCATCCGGTACAACCACACACTGCCCGCCACCTGCATCACGAACGCGAGCGTCAGCAGCACGCGTCCGCCCGGGTCGTTCCACATCCCTTGCAGATACCTCGGGTTCGTCATCACGACAAAACTGCCGATCGCGACCGGAAGCATCATGAGCACGAACGCCGACAACCGCGTCTCCGCCGACATCGCCGTCAGCTCGCGCTCCGCCTGCTCGAGATCGCGCATGAACACGGCCATCCTCTCGAGCATCACGTCCGCGCGTCCGCCGTATTTCACCGACAGCCGCAGCACCGAGCCGAGCAGCTCGAATTCCTTCGTGCGGTAGACCTTCGCGACATGTAGCATCGCGCGATCGATCTCGACGCCCGAGCGCAGCATCCTCGACACGTGATCGAGACAGCCGCGCAGCGGTTCCTCGCTCGTCAGCAGCGCCGCCTGGAACGCCGCGGGCACGCTGTTGCCGAGCGTCACCAGCCGCACGATGCCGTCGAGGAACGACGGAATCTGCCGGACGATCTTCAGCCGTCGCCGCTGGATGCGCGATGCCAGCCAGACGCCGAACATCGCGCCGCCGCACACGAGCGCCGCCAGACCGGCGAGCACGCCGGCGCGATGGGTCGCGAGCCCGGCGATCGCCAGCAGCACGGCGAGCGCACCGATCGCCTTGCCGCGAGCGCCTTCGATGCCCGCGCGGTTCACGAGATTGGCGAGGTACTCGGCGGCCGACGCATACCACTGCACCCAGAAGGCCTCGGCCATCGCGCCGCGCGCGACACCGGACGGCGACGCGGTGCGCGCGCCGGCAGATGCCGCCGCCGGCTGCGCCGGCGCGCGCGCGCCCGGTTCGAGCCGGCTGTCGATGAAGCGCTTCGCGTCCGTTCGCACGCGCCGGGTTTCTGCATGTCGCCACAGCATCAATGCCGATGCCACGCACAGCATCGCGACCGCGAGCACCCAGACCATCGCGCTATACATTGAAGCCCCCGCCCCGACCGAATCCGCCACCGCCGAACCCGCCGCCGAATCCACCGCCCGCCGCGCCGCCCGACAGCGTCTGACGGAAACGCGCGAGCTTCGGCGAATGCGGATGGATGCCGAGCGACTCCCAGTGATCGACTTCCTCGCCCTCCGGCGTCACACGCGCCTCGTAGCGATACAGCTCCTGCGTCGCGATGATGTTGTCGGACAGCCCGGTCACCTCGGTGATCGACAGAATCCGGCGACGCCCGTTCGACAGCCGCCCGATCTGCACGATGAAGTCGATCGCGTTCGCGATCTGCCGCCGCAGGCTCGACTCGGTGCCCTGGAAACCGGCGAAGCCCGCAAGCATCTCGAGACGGTACAGGCACTCGCGCGGCGAACTCGCATGCACGGTGCCCATCGAGCCGTCGTGGCCGGTGTTCATCGCCTGCAGCATTTCGAGCACTTCGCCGCCGCGCACTTCGCCGACGATGATCCGGTCCGGACGCATCCGCAGCGTATTGCGCAGCAGGTCGCGAATCGTCACCACGCCGGAGCCGTCGAATCCGCCCGGCCGGCTCTCGAGCCGCACGACGTGCGGATGGTTCAGCGACAGCTCGGCCGTATCCTCGATCGTCACGACGCGCTCGGGCTCGGGAATATGAAACGCGAGCGCATTGAGCAACGACGTCTTGCCCGAGCTCGTGCCGCCCGACACGAGCACGTTGCAGCGCGCTTCGACGGCCGCCTCGAGCAGCGCGCCGATTTCTTCGTTGTACGTGCCGTTGCCGAGAAGGTCCGACGGCTTCAGCGGATCCTTGCGGAACTTCCGGATCGACACGATCGGGCCGTCGATCGACAACGGCTCGATCACGACGTTCACGCGTCCGCCGTCCGGCAGTCGTGCATCGACCATCGGGTTCGACTCGTCGAGCCGGCGGCCGATCGGCGCGAGGATGCGCCGCACGATGCGCAGCAGATGCGCATTGTCGGTGAAGCGCACCGGCAGCTTGGCGAGCATGCCGTGACGCGACACGTACACGTCGTTGTAGCCGTTGATCAGGATGTCCTCGACGGCCGGGTCGGCGAGCAGGTCCTCGATCGGCCCGAAGCCCGCCAGCTCCTTCGTCAGCGCCTCGGCGATCGCGCGCACTTCGTTCTCGTTGAGCGGAATCCGGCGCAGGCGCACGAAGCTGTCGATCTCCAGATCGACGAACTGGTTGATCGCCTGGCGCGACCAGCGGCCGAACTCGGCGCCCAGCTCCTCGATGCGCGTGAGCAAGTGCTCGTGCGCGGCATTCTTGATGTCGTGGAATTGCTGGGTCTGGGAGAACGGCGCTGCGCCGTCGGCAAATTGAATGTCGTGTGCCATCGGTTACGACCGCTTGGACGAAGGTTGAATGAAGCGCTTGAGCGCGGACAGGCGCGGCGCGGCACGCGACGCGCCGGCCGTGCCGGAGATGCCCGGCAACCGCACGGCGAGGGATTCGAGGGCGCGCACGTACGGATCGCGCTCCGCCGCATCGACGATCAGCCGTCCCTGGTTCGCGGCATGGCCGATCGCGACGCGCCGCGCGGGCAACGTGCCGACCAGCGACAGCCCGAGACGCTCGGCGATCTGCGCGGGCATCAGGTCCAGCGCGGGATCGTACTGGTTGACCACCAGCTTGACGCGATCGGTGTCGATCCCCGCGTCACGCAAGCCGGTGAGCAGATCGGCCGCGGACACGATCGACGCGACGCCCTGATCGCAGACGAGCCACGCTTCGTCGGCCGACGCGGCGATCTGCGTGACGAAGTCGCGATTGGAGAAGCCTCCGAGATCGACGACCTGCTGATCGAAGAACGCGCGAAACCGGTTCAGCAAGCCGACGCAAGCCGCATACGACACGTCGCGCAGGCCGCCGAGGTCGGGCGGCAGCGTGGTCAGCGCCACGCCGCTCTGGTGCCGCGTCAGCGCGGTGTTCACGAACGTGCGGTCGATGCGGCGCAGGTTCTGCACGGCGTCGATGAAATGGAACTCGCAGCGCGTGTTCAGGAACAGCGCGCCGTCCCCGGCCGGCAATCCCAGATCGACCAGTGCGGTCTGACGGCCGGCCGGCGTGCTGCCGCCGTGTTGGTCTTTCGCGCCCGGTCCGAGCGCGTGCTTCTGCAACCACACGGCGAGATTCGCGGCGAGCGTGCTGACGCCCATGCCCGCGCGCGCGCCGAGCAACGCGACGACCTTGCCGTGGCGACTCGCCGGCTCGCCGACGTTGGACAGCAGGCTGCGCGTCGTGCGCAGCGCCTCCTCGGCAGGCGCCGACACGTCGATGAAGTCGCGCACGCCCGCGCGCAGCGCGGCGAGCGTGCTTTCCGGCTGGGCCAGCGAACCGAGCGCGACGATCGGCAAGCCGGGATGCGCGGCGCGGATCGCGGCGACGGCAATGCTCGCCGCGTCGCTGCTCGCCGAGAAGTCGATGAACACGAGCGCCGGGTTGAGGCCGGTGATGCGCTGCGCGAGCACGCCGGGCTCGAGCGATGCGGCTTCGACCGCACCGGCCGACACGAGCGTGTTGGCGAGCCAGCGCACGTGTGCTTCCTTCTGCGATGCGCAAACGAAGTAGTCCGTCACGGCGGGTTCACATAGTGATTCGATTCGTGCATTCATGTCGCACACTCCCGATTGCGCAATGCGCCGCGCGGGGACCCGGCGCGTCGTGCTTCGTGCTCATTTCGAAAACCCCGGCGCCGCGTCCGGCGACGCCGCACCGCCGAGATACGAACGCCATACCGGCCCGTCATGCTGCTCGGCCAATTCGCCGGGCGTCGCGGGCAGCACCGCGCCCTTCGCGATCGGCGCGACGAGATGCGGCGTCACGATGATCAGCAGTTCCTTGTCGTTCTGCTGGTAATTCAGGTTCTTGAAGAACGTGCCGATGATCGGCAGGTCGCCCAGCAGCGGCACCTTGCTGACGTTCGACATCGTCTGACGGTCGATCAGGCCGCCGATCACGAAGCTCTCGCCGTCGCCGAGCTCGACCGTCGTGTCGGCGCGGCGCGTCGTGATGCCCGGCACCGCGACGCCGCTGATCGTCACGCTGTTCACGAAATCGAGCTGGCTCGATTCCGGCGCGACCTTCAGCGCGATCCGGTTCGGGCTCAGCACCGTCGGCGTCAGCGACAGCCCGACGCCGTATTGCTTCCACTGGATCGCGGTCGAGCCGAGCCCCTGCGGCGACGGCACCGGAATCTCGCCGCCGGCGAGAAAGCTGGCGCTCTGGCCGGACAGCGCGACGAGCGTCGGTTCCGCGAGCACGCGCGCGAGGTTGTTCGCTTCGAGGAGCGACAGGTCGGCGAAGATGCCGTGCCCGGCTGCGTTCACGACCAGATTGAAGGCGGACGCAACGGGTGCGCCGAGTGTCGGGATATAGGCCGCCGTGCCGGGACCGGACCCGCCGTTGTACGACTGCACGCCGCCCGGCGAGAACGAGCCGAACGAGAAGCCGTTGCTCTGCTTGAAGAAGTTGAAGCCGACCTGCTTGAGCACCGAACGGCTGAATTCGACGACGCGTACGTCCACTTGCACGACGTTCTTGCCGGCCAGCGTCGAACGATCGATCACCGCGCCCTTCGGGCTCATGTTCTTCGCGACGGCCACCGCGCGTTCGTGCGCATCGAGCGAGCCGGCCGCGCCGCGCAGCACCGACGTGCCGCCATAGGCTTTCAACTGCGGCGTCGACCCGTCGAGCACGGCCTGCGCGGCTGCATCGACGACTTCGACGTTCCAGACCGTCGGCTCGTCGTGGCCGCGCTCCCAGACCATCACGTTGGTGGTGCCGGGCGCCTTCGCGGTCAGCAGCACGGAGCCCGCACGGCTGCCTTTCATGATCAGCACGTCGGCGATCGCCGGATCGCCGACGGCGACCCGCTGCAGCGTGCGGCCGTCGGCGATCTGCCGCTGCGCGCCGACCGCGAGCTCGATCGTCCCGCTCGCGCTTGCCATGGATGCGAAGGTCAGGGCCCACAGAACCATCGCGAATGCAGTCAGTGTGTTTTTCATGGATTGTTGTACCGTGGCACGGCTATTACATGTCGTCGCTGATATCGATAGGAATCGATGCTGTTCAATACGCAACCGTTTCCGAGCGGCCGCCGCGGATCACCTCGATGCTGCCGCCGCTGCCCGTCGCCCCCGCGGCGGACCGCACGGCCGGCGGAAGGTGCGACGGCAGCGGCGGGACATTGACATTGGCCGCCGCGGCATTGCGCTGGGTGCCCGACAGCTGTTGCAGCGAGACGCCGGCCGCGGCCAGCGCCGACGGCGACAGCTTGTTGTCGGTGCGTACCGCGACGGTCTGCATCGCGAGTTCGTCGTCGCGCGGGTTGCGCAGCGCGAGCGTCAGCCGGCCGGTGGCCTCGCCGAGCGTCAACGCGTCGACCTGGGCGGTCGGCACTGCCAGTACGGCGATGCGGGCATTGCTCGGCTGGCCGTTGCTGCCGTTCGTGGTGCTGCCGCTGTCGCGCTCCGGCGTCGCGTCGCCGAACGACAGCACGCGCACCTTCGACATCAGCAGGCGCGCCTGCGTCTGGGACACCTCGCCGTCGAACATCGCGCCGCCGCCTTCGCGCTTCAGATTCAGGAACACGTCGACGAAGTTGCCGGGGCGCAGCCGGTTGCCGACGGCATTGGTCTCGTCGACGCGCACCGCGATCGCGCGCTCGCCAGGCTGGATGTCTTCGGCGAGGCCGGAAACCAGCGCGTCGGGCGTGATCGGCGCAGATGCGGGGATGTCGCGGGCGGGGACACGGCCGGCAACCATCGTCGGATCCATGAACGCGTCTGTCGGCACCGGGCTGATCGACTGGACCTTCAACGCGTCGGCGGGAATCGGCTGGCCGGCCGGCAACGCGTGCGTTGCGATCACCACCGGCGCCGCATTGGCGGTGACGACCTGCGGCGCCGGTACGGAAGCGGGCGCGCTGCGTCCGAGCATCCACGCATAGATGCCGAGCAGTACGGCGATCGCGATCAGCAGCCCGGCGATGATCTTCGTCAAATTGTTGGTCATGTTCAAAGAAGGATGGATGCCGGAATGACGACGCGAAATTTCTCGATGGCGCGACTCGGACTCATGACGCGCTGCTCATAGCATGGACTGCGGGATTTGCACGACCGCCGAACTCGTCAGCGGGCCCTTCAGCACTTGCCCCAGTAACGGGATCGACGTCAGCCACTGCAAAGGCACGTAGCTGACCGTGACCGTCAGGCAATTGGTCGGACTCGCCGAGCCGTCTGTACATGCATTGGTCTTCACCGTCACCGACGCCGGCTGCGGATTGCCGTTCAGCCAGCTCAGCGAACTCAACGCGGTATTGCACGCGCTCTGCGTGCGCGTCATGGGCTTCGATACCGACGTACAGGGGTTCTGGTCCGAACCGAGGCTCGGCGCGTAAGTCAACCCGGCGCGCGCGCCTTCGCTGACGGCGAACGTCAGGCTTTGCTGGATGAGGAAAATCATGCCGAAGCTGACGATCGCGTAGAAGATCATGAAGAACAGCGGAAACACGATCGCGAATTCGACCGCGGTCGCGCCGCGTTGACGATCGCGTTTCCGGCACCCTGCGCTTTGACGATTCATCGCCCTGCCCCTGCCATGACGAGGTACACGAGCCACGCAGCCACCGGTGCGACGAGGCATGCCGCATAAGGCGTCGCACGATATCCGCCGACCATCAGGACGGGCGCGCGCCGTGACCGCAGCGCCCGGATGCGCGTGCGCGAGAGCAGCATCAGGACAAGGACGTGCACGCCGGCCGCAAGGCTGGCCGCGACCCAGACCCACAGCAACGCGTTCGCGCCGCACCAGGCGCCCAGCACCGCGAAAATCTTCACGTCCGCCGCACCCATCACGCGCAACAGGAAAAACGGCAGCAGAACGATCAGGCCGACGAACATGCCGATCATCGCGCGCACCGGAAGTACACCGAATGGATTAGCGTCCAGACTCGCCGCCAGAAACCCCGCTACCAGCCCCGCCAGCACGAGCACATTCGAAATACGTCGGTAACGGATATCGCTGGCCGCGACAACGAGCGCCCATGCGAGAAATGCCCCGGTGAATAGGAAATGTGCCATCGCATCACGAGTGGCCGAACATGCCGCAACGGGCGAATCGCGCACGGCGATTCGCCTGTCACGGCACTACGGCTGGCTTGTATCAGTGATGAAACGGGTTTATTTCCAAGGCGCCGTGCAGGCTACGTTGGCCGTTGCCGATGAGCCGGTGCCGGTCGTGGGAGACGTTATGCAGGAGCCCAGATTGGTGAACATGTTGCCGAGGCTACCGCCAATGGACGAAACGCCCGCAACGATGGCCACGGCAATCAGACCCGCGATCAACCCATATTCGATCGCGGTAACCCCGGTTTCTTCCTTGAGGAAGCGCTTGATGAGTGCTTTCATTTTATTCCTCGTGCCTGTATGTACGTTCTTTGGCCTGTTATACGTTGTACATCCCCGCATATCCGGCCGTTGCCCCGCGTGATTCGTTACTTGTGCTGTAACGACAAGCGGGTGCGCTTTCTTTATAGGTCACCCCGAAGGGCGCATACGACGATTTGATGCAAGTTAACATTCGCGATAGTGATCCTCCTCGAACGTCGTGTACCGGACTGTACATTTACTTACACCGATCCGGATTCTATATCCGATCCTATTTATGTTCCAACCTCTTTTAAGAGCCGGCCGAAAAACTTTCCGCCGCAGGACCATTTGTACGGGGTTTCGGTACGACTTACACATAGGATTTACGATAGGTTAGATGTGCACATCTAGTCCACCAGTAAAACAATTCGCGCACCCGTGCCACCTGCCCCACATCCACGTTACGCCGCGCGCGTAACGCCAAAGACCGCACGTTACGTTACGAAACGCGCGAAATCGTTTGCCTCAATCCGGCTTTAAACAGTTTCAACAATCTTTCAATTACCGCCAATGCCTTTTGCGACAAGGAATTGGCGCGTTTTAAGCGATTCATCGACTCCGTCGCCATCGGAATGGCACGACAGTTGCAGAGTAATCCTCGCATCACCCAACACAACATCAGCTTCAATGCGAGGACGAAATGGACATTCAGGTTATCCCTCATGGCACGCTCCGGACGACTATGATCGCGGCCACCGTGGCAGCCATGCTTTCCCTTTCCGCGTGCGGCGGTTCCGGTTCGATCAGCAAGGGCATCAGCGGCGGGTCGAGCTCGGGCGGCGGCGATTCGATCTCCACCTCGGGCGGCGGCACCTCGGGCGGCACGTCGGGTTCGACCAGCGGCAGCACGTCGGGTAGCACCAGCGGCTCGACGAGCGGTTCGACCAGTGGCTCCACCAGCGGCTCCACGAGTGGAACGACCAGCGGCACGTCGAGCGGAACGAGCGGAACGTCGGGTGTGTCGTCGAACCCGGTGGGAACTGTCCTCGCAAGCAGCGGCAATATCGTCACCGGAGTCGGTTCGACGGTATCGGGTCTCGGCACCGTGATCGCCGGTCAGTCGCTGCCCGGTGTGAACCCCGGCACGACGCAGGCGGCCGGTGGCATCGTGCAGAGCGTCGGCGGCGCGGTCACGGCACTCGGCAACGGCCTCGGCAGCGGTCTCGGCCAGCTCGGCGCAACCGCCAACCCGGTGGGTGTCACCGTCGCCAGCACGGGCAACGTGGTCAACCAGCTCGGCGGCGCAGTGACGCAGACGGGCAACCTGGTCACCAGCCTCGGCAGCGGCCCGCTGGCGCCGCTCGCACCGGTTACCGGCGCCGTCGGCGGCCTCGTGACGACGGTCGGCAACGCGGTCTCGGGCGGCGGCGCGACGCTGTCGAACGTGCTGTCGACCGGGCCGGTCCAGCAGCTCACGCAAACGGTCAGTTCGGCCATCACTCCGATCACGACGATGGTCGGTCAGACGACGCAGACGATCGGCACGGCGACCGGGCTCGGCGCGCCTGTCAACACGCTGCTCGGCACGATCGGCAACGGCCTGAACCAGGGCGGCACGCTGATCGCATCGACGGGCGGCAATCCGATCACGACCGGCCTCGGCAACACCGTGTCGTCGGCGGGCAATACCGTGAAGTCCGTGGGCGGCCTGCTGGCCGGCAGCTCCGGCGGCGCGACCAATCCGCTCGCGCCGCTCACGGGCCTCGTCTCGACCGTCACCGGCACGCTCGGCGGTGCAACGGGCGGCGGCAGCGGCCCGCTCGCACCGGTCACCGGCCTCGTCTCCACAGTCACCGGCGCACTCGGCGGCGCAACGGGCGGCGGCAGCGGCCCGCTCGCACCGGTCACCGGCCTCGTCTCCACAGTCACCGGTGCGCTCGGCGGCGCTGCGGGCGGCGGCAGCGGCCCGCTCGCGCCGATCACCGGCCTCGTCTCCACCGTCACCGGCGCACTCGGCGGCGCAGCGGGCGGCAGCGGCGGCCCG
>NZ_KN050727.1:45711-107788 GCF_000745665.1 Burkholderia sp. WP42
GCGGCCCGCTCGCGCCGGTCACCGGCCTCGTCTCCACCGTCACCGGCGCGCTCGGCAGCGCGACGGGCGGCGCTGCCGGCAGCGGCCCGCTGGCCCCGGTGACGGGCGCGCTGTCCACGGTCACCAGCGCAGCCGGCGCGCCCGCACTGAGCGGCGCCACGGGCACCGTCACGAACTCGGGCTCGGGTTCGAACCTGCTCGCGCCCGTCACGTCGCTGATCGGCGGCCTGCTCGGCGGCACGCACGGCAAGTAATCCGGCATCCATTCATCGACAAGACAGCGAGGAGTCCAATCATGTCCCAACAACATTCCTTCACGACGGCCGCCCTGCGCCCGTGGCGCGCTCCCCTCACCGCGTTCGCGGCAGCGTGCGTGCTCGCCGCTTGCGGCGGCGGCGGCGTCAGCTCGCCGCCGACGAGCAGCACCAGCGGCACGAGCGGTACCAGCGGAACCGGCAGCAGCGGGACGAGCGGCACCAGCGGCACGACGACGGGCACCAAGGGCGTGGTCAGCACGGTCGGCCAGACCGCGACGGATCTCGGCAGCACGGTGGGCAACGTCAGCCTGCCGGGCCTCGGCGACGGCGTGACGAAGGGCGTCGGCAGCACGCTGTCGAGCACCGGCACGATCATCGGCGCCGCCGCCGACGCGTTGAGCAACGGCCTCGGACAGACCGGCACGACGAGCAATCCGGTCGGCACAACCGTCGCGGGCCTCGGCAACGTGGTCGGCGCGACGAGCAATACCGTGTCCGGCCTGAGCTCGACCGTCAAGGCGCTCGGCACCGGCCCGCTCGCGCCGCTCGCACCGGTCACGTCGCCGGTCGGCACGGTACTCGACACGGTCGCCAACGGCCTGTCCGCGGCCGGCACGACGATCGGCTCGACGCTGTCGTCGGGCGCCGTGCAGCAGGTCACGCAGCCGCTCAGCTCGGCGATCACGCCGCTCGTCATCACCGCCGGCCAGGTCACGCAACAGGTCGGCACGACGACGGGCCTCGGTCAACCGGTGTCGGGCCTGCTCGGCCAGATCGGCGGCGCGATCAGCTCGGCCGGCACGCAGGTCGCGGGCACGTCGAAGCAGCCGCTCGTCGGCGACGTCGGCCAGCTCGTCACCGCGGTGGGCAACACCGTGACCAACGCGGGCGGTCTCGTGAACCCGAACGGCCCGAACGGTGCGGCGCCGATCCCCGGCCTGATCACGAGCCTCGTCGGCGGCTCGACGGCGACGGTCCAGAGCGGCTCGTCGTCGGGTTCGGGTGCAACGAACCCGCTCGGCGGCCTGCTGTCCGGTCTCGGCTCGACGCCGCTCGGTTCGCTCACCGGCGCGGTCGGCGGCGCGACGGGTGGCTCGGGCAGCAGCCCGCTCGCGCCGCTCACCAATCTCGTGTCGACGGTCACGGGCACGCTCGGCGGAGCAACGGGCGGCGCAAGCGGGGCAAACCCGCTCGCGCCGGTGACGGGCTTGCTGAATACTGTCACCGGCGCGGTCGGCGGCGCAGCGGGATCCGGGGGATCGTCGAGTCCGCTTGCGCCGGTCACGTCGCTCGTCGGCGGCGTGTCGAACTCGGCGTCGTCGGGCAGCTCGACCGGCCTGCTCGCGCCGGTCACGGGCCTGCTCGGCACGCTGGGCAGCGTCGGCAAGTAAGGAGGACGGCCGCGCCCGTGCAGCCGGTGCACGGCGCGCGGCCGTACCAACACGACCGGCAACGCGGCACGCGGCGCGCGACATTCCGGTGTCGCGCGCACGCAATACAAAGAAGATGAAAAGCAAGGCCTACGAGGAAGAACAATGAAATCCAGACTCGACAGTTGGATGCTGCTGCTCGCCATCGCAGCGGCCGGCGGCGCACACGCGCAGACGCGCGCGGCAGGCAACCCGCTCGACTCCCTTCCGCAGATCAACACACCGAAACAAGGTCCGAACGTCACCGTGCAGGTCGCCCCGCAGGCGCCGCAACTGCAGGAGCTGCTGTCGCGACATCTGACGCCTTCCACGTTCCAGGTCGAGGGCGTGAAGTCGGTGCCGTTCGACGAAATCTCGCGACGCTTCACGCCGCTCGTCGGCAAGGACATCACGATCGGCCAGCTGATCGAGACCGCCAACGGCGTGACCAAGCTGTACCAGGAGCGCGGCTACGCGCTGTCGTTCGCGTTCGTTCCCGCGCAGACGTTCGAGAACGGCGTCGTGCGCATCACCGTCGTCGAAGGCTATGTATCCGACGTGAAGGTAACCGGCAAGCCCGGCGCGATGGAGTCGAAGATTCGCGCGATTGCCGCGCACATCACGGCCGACCGACCGCTGCGCCGCGCGACCTTCGAACGCTACGTGAACACGTTCGGCCTCCTGCCCGGCGTATCGGTGAAGGCCAACGTGCCGCCCCCGCAGACGACCGACGGCGCAACGACGCTCGAGCTCGCCGTCGATCGCAAGGCCTTCAACGTCAGCACCGGGATCGATTTCAATCACCCGGGCGTCCAGGGGCTCATCACGGCGACGGAGAACGGTCTCACGTCGTTCGGCGAGCAGCTGAGCATTTCGGCGCTGGTGCCGCCCGGACGCGACAAGCAGACCTACGTCGCGTTCAGCGGCGCGGTGCCGGTCGGCAGCAGCGGCCTCGTCACGCGGCTGGATGCCAGCACCTACCGCGGCAAGCCGACCGACAACCCCGGCCTGCCGTCCACCGTCGAGCGCACCGTGAAGAACGAGAAGCTCGGTCTTTCGGCTTCCTATCCACTGCTGCTGAACAACCAGCGCAGCCTGCTCGGCACGGTGTCCGGCTACGCGTCGCACAACGAAGACCGCTACCAGAACACGATCACCGGCAACAGCATCGACACGCGTTCGCAAGTGCGCGTGCTGCAGATGCAGCTCGACTACACGAGCGTGTCCGCCAAGCAGGTGCAGAAGCTGAGCGTCAACGTCGCGAAGGGCTTCAATATCCTCGGTGCGTCGAAGTCGCAGAACACGACGATCGGCGGGAACACGACATCGGCCGACAGCCCGATCTCGCTCACGTTCGTGCGCACCGGCGCGACCTTCACGCAGACCAACGAATGGCCGTTCAAGATCGGCACGTCGGTGTCGCTGACGGGCCAGTACAGCCCCGATTCGCTGCCGACGTCGGAACAGATCTCGTTCGGCTCGACGCGCTATGCGCTCGGCTACCAGCCCGGCGAAACGTCGGGCGACTCGGGCTGGGGAGCGTCGCTGGAGGTCAATCGCGCGTTCACGCCGGGCTGGACCTACATGAAGTCGATCACGCCGTACATCGCGTACGACATGGCGCGCGTGTACCTGCACACCGGCACGCCGTCGCCGAGCCGGCTGTCGTCGGTCGGCATCGGCGTGCGCTTCACGGACAACCGCTATTACAGTCTCGACCTGAACATCGCGAAGCCCGTCGGCGATGCGCCGGTCGAAAGCGCATCGCGCAGCCCGCGCGTGAACGCGGCGTTTTCGTATCAGCTCAATTGATTGCGCAGCGCACGGCCCGCATGTGGCGGGCCGTTTAGATTAGAGTGCCGTCTATCAAACGCGGCACGCTGTTTCACGTATTCTGACGTGGCTCGCAACATGCCACCGCCCTATGCAGGCGGTCGTGCGAGCGAATCGAACACGACACGAAACAAGGAGGAAGACAATGGTTCAACTGACCCGCCCGTTGCGCGCACTGGCCGTCGCCGGCGCACTGCTCGCTTGCGCTGCCCCCACCTTCGCTCAGGCCGACAGCCCCGTCGGCATGTGGCAGACGATCGACGACAGCACGCACGCGCCGAAGGCCCTCGTGCAGATCGCCGAAGATGGCGACGGCTCGCTGTCGGGCAAGGTCGTCAAGGGCCTCGGCGCGAACGACACGCCCGATCGCCGCTGCACCGCATGCACGGACGAACGCAAGGATCAGCTCATCAAGGGCATGACGATCATCAAGGCGATGAAGAAGGACGGCGACCACTGGGACGGCGGCAACATCCTCGATCCGGAAAACGGCAAGGTCTACAAGTGCAAGATGTCGCTGGAAGACGGCGGCCAGAAGCTGGTCGTGCGCGGCTACATCGGCGTATCGCTGCTCGGCCGCTCGCAGACCTGGGTGCGCGCGCAGTAATGCAGCGCGCGTCGATGCGCGCGATGCAATGAAAAATCGGCCTGCGACAACGTCGTCAGGCCGATTTTTTATGCGCGCACGATAGTGAAATCGCACGACGTCACGTCGCGAGCTCCATCGTGTCGGCGGCTGCACGCTTGCCATGTGCAACGTAGGCCGGCACGGCGGCATCGGGCACCGCTACCGCATCCGGTTGGCAGTGCTTGCGCATCCGCGCGGACAGCGCATTGCACAGGTTCACGCCCGCCTCGCCGTACAGCACGCTCATCACCTGCATCAACGTGCCCGTGTCGTGCCAGGCCTTGAAGCGGCGATGGCAGGTCTGATACGAAGGGTAGCGACGCGGCATCGCGGACCATGTCGCGCCGCTGTAGATCACCCACAGCACGCCGTTCAGCACGGCGCGTGTGTTGGCCAGTGGCCGACCGCGCAATTCGGTGCGCGGCTTCATTTCAGGCAGAAGCGGCACGATGGAGCGCCACTCCTGGTCGGTCAGATCGCGATACGGTGTCATGGACATCTCCAGCCTCAGGAACCATGACACACGATATCGCCCGACCTTTTCGGCGACTATAAGACAAATCCGAAAATACCGTCAAATTGAGGCAATTTGACCGGAATTGACGATTGAAGCGCATGACTTGCGGCAGCCGCGCTCAGGTCAGCGAAGTATCGACGATGCGACGCGGCGCTTCGAGGTACTCCTTCGATTGCATTTCGACGATCCGCGATACCGTGCGGGCAAACTCGTTCGCCATCGGCCCTTCGACGTACAACTGCTCGGCCGGCACCGCGGCCGACATCAGCAGCTTGACCTTGTGGTCGTACAGCACGTCGATCAGCCACGTGAAGCGCCGCGCCTCGGACGCCATCCGCGGCGACATCTGCGGCACCTCGGACAACACGATCGCGTGGAAGCGGCTGGCCAGCTCGAGATAGTCGTTCTGCGAGCGCGGGCCGCCGCACAGCGTCGCGAAATCGAACCACACGACGCCGTCCGCCTTGCGCAACGCCTTCAGCTCGCGCTTCTCGATATGCAGGATCGGGCTCTCGTCAGGCACCGCGGCGAGCTTCGCGAACGCACGGCGCAGCTCGCGATCGGCGTCGGCGCCGAGCGGCGTGTGATACATCTGCACCTGCGCGAGCGTGCGCTGCCGATAGTCGACGCCCGCGTCGACGTTCAGCACGTCGAGCTTCTGCTTGATCAGCGCGATCGCCGGCAGCATGCGGTCGCGATGCAGGCCGTCGGGATAGAGATCGTCGGGATCGTAGTTGGACGTCATCACGAACTGCACGCCGTTGTCGAACAGCCGGTCGAGCAGCCGGTACAGGATCATCGCGTCGGCGATGTCCGACACGTGGAATTCGTCGAAGCAGATCAGCCGGTAGCGTTTCGCGATACGTCGCGCGAGCTCGTCGAGCGGATCGGCCTGCCCTTTCAGCTCCTCGAGCTCGCGATGGACTTCCCGCATGAATTCGTGGAAATGCAGGCGCGTCTTGCGCTGCACCGGCACCACCGCGTAGAAGCTGTCCATCAGGAAGCTCTTGCCGCGCCCGACGCCGCCCCACATGTAGACGCCGCGCGGCAGGTCGGGACGATTGATCAGCTTCTTGAACGCGTTCGAGCGGCGCCCCTTGTACTCGACCCATTCGTCGAAACAGCGCTGCAGACGATCGACGGCCGCGCGCTGGGCGGGATCGGACTGATAGCCGCGCGTACTCAGTTCGCGCGTGTAGTATTCGTTGACGTTCATCGGGCAAACCGGAAAAGACGAAGGCGAGCGGGAAATTCCCGCCCGCCTTCGTCATGAGACGGCTGCGCCGGCCGAGCGCCGGCCGGCGCTATACCGCGCTCAGCTGTTCAGCGAGCGCTTGTCGACCGCGAGCGCCGCTTCGCGCATCACTTCCGACATCGACGGGTGCGGATGGCAGATGCGGGCGATGTCTTCCGACGCCGCCTTGAATTCCATCGCCACCACGGCTTCCGCGATCAGGTCCGACGCATTCGCGCCGATCACGTGCACGCCGAGCAGTTCGTCGGTCTTCGCGTCCGCGATCATCTTCACGAAACCGTCCGGCGCGTTCATGCCGAGCGCGCGGCCGTTGATCGAGAACGGGAACTTGCCCGACTTGATCTCGCGGCCTTCCGCCTTCAGCTGCTGCTCCGTCTTGCCGACCCATGCGATTTCCGGGTACGTGTAGATCACCCACGGAATGCAGTTGTAGTCGATGTGCGGCTTCTGACCGTCGATCACTTCCGCGACCAGCACGCCTTCGTCTTCCGCCTTGTGCGCGAGCATCGGCTGCCCGACGATATCGCCGATCGCGAAGATGTGCGGCACGTTCGTGCGCATCTGCTTGTCGACGTCGATGAAGCCGCGCTCGTTCGCCTTCAGGCCGATTGCCTCGAGGCCGAGGTTGTCGGTGTTCGGCACACGGCCGACCGACACGATCAGGCGGTCGGCGTCGAGCGTCTGCGCGTTGCCGTCCTTGTCCGTGTAGGCGATCGACACGCCGTTCGCGGTCGTCTTCACGTCGCCGATCTTCACGCCGAGATGAATGTCGAGGCCCTGCTTCTTGAACAGCTTCGCCGCTTCCTTCGCGAGCGCTTCGTCGGCTGCGCCGAGGAACGCCGGCAGCGCTTCGAGCACCGTCACGTCGGCGCCCAGACGACGCCACACCGAGCCGAGCTCGAGGCCGATCACGCCCGCGCCGATCACGGCGAGCTTCTTCGGCACCGAGTCGAAGCGCAGCGCGCCTTCATTGTCCGACACGATCTTGTTGTCGACCGGGATGTTCGGCAGATGACGCGCCTTCGAGCCCGTCGCGATGATCACGTTCTTCGCGGTGACGACTTCGGCTTCGCCTTCGCCGCTCACTTCGATCTGCACGCCGGCGTCCGTCTTGCCGGTGAACTTGCCGTGGCCCTTGAGCCAGGTGATCTTGTTCTTCTTGAACAGGAACTCGATCCCGCTCGTCATCTTCTCGACGATCGCGTCCTTGCGGCCGAGCATCTTCGCGACGTCGATCTTCACGCCATCGACCGTGATGCCGTGGTCGGCCAGATGGTGCGACGTGTTTTCGAACTCTTCCGACGACGCGAGCAGCGCCTTCGACGGGATGCAGCCGACGTTCAGGCAGGTGCCGCCGAGCTTCAGCGCGCCGGCCGGGTTCTTCCACTTCTCGATACAGGCAACGGTCTTGCCGAGCTGCGCGGCGCGAATCGCGGCGATGTAGCCGCCGGGGCCGGCGCCGATCACGACGACGTCAAATTCCTTGGACATGTCAATCCTTTCTACTTGTACGTCCGCACGCGCGCGCGAAGGCGCGCGCGTGCGGAACGGGTCAGTGCGGTGAGACTCGGCTTACAGGTCGAGCAGCAGACGTGCCGGATCTTCGAGCGCATCCTTCATCGCGACGAGCGACAGCACGGCTTCGCGGCCGTCGATGATGCGGTGGTCGTACGACAGCGCGAGGTAGTTGATCGGACGGATCACGATCTGGCCGTTCTCGACGACCGGACGTTCCTTCGTCGCGTGCACGCCGAGGATCGCCGACTGCGGCGGGTTGATGATCGGCGTCGACAGCATCGAGCCGAACACGCCGCCGTTCGAGATCGAGAACGTACCGCCCGTCATTTCCTCGATCGACAGCTTGCCGTCCTTCGCCTTCTGGCCGAATTCGGCGATCTTCTTCTCGATCTCGGCGAGGCTCAGCTGATCCGCGTTGCGCAGGATCGGCACGACCAGGCCGCGCGGCGAACCGACCGCGATACCGATGTCGAAGTAGCCGTGGTAGACGATGTCGTTACCGTCGATCGACGCGTTCACCAGCGGGAACTTCTTCAGCGCGTGCACGGCCGCCTTCACGAAGAACGACATGAAGCCGAGCTTCACGCCATGTTCCTTCTCGAACTTGTCCTTGTACTTCGCGCGCAGGTCCATGACCGGCTGCATGTTGACTTCGTTGAACGTCGTCAGGATCGCGTTCGTTTGCTGCGACTCGAGCAGACGCTCGGCGATACGCGCGCGCAGGCGCGACATCGGCACGCGCTGTTCCGGACGGTCGTTCAGCCAGGTCGTGGCCGATGCCGGGACCTTCACTTCCGGCAGCGACGGCTTCGCAGCGGCGGTCTTCGCCGGTGCGGCGGCCGGTGCAGCCTTCGGTGCGCTGCCTGCGGCGAGCGCGTCGCCCTTCGTGACGCGGCCGTCGCGGCCCGAGCCTGCGACGTCGCCCGTCGACAGACCCTTCTCGGCCAGCAGCTTCGCTGCGGCCGGCGATGCGGCGGCCGAGCTCGATGCCGTTGCGGCAGCCGGCTGTGCGGCCGGTGCTGCTGCGGCCGGCGCTGCCGCCGGCTGCACTTCCGCGGCGCCCGCTGCGGCTTGCGCAGCACCTGCCTTCGCTTCGGTGTCGATCGTCGCGATCACTTGATCGGCGACCACGGTGTCACCGTCGTTCTGCAGCACTTGCGCGAGCACGCCCGCGGCCGGTGCCGGCACTTCGAGCACGACCTTGTCGGTCTCGAGTTCGATCAGGATTTCGTCCTGCGCGACTGCTTCGCCCGGCTTCTTCTTCCACTGCAGCATGGTGGCTTCCGAAACCGACTCCGAAAGCTGGGGGACTTTGACTTCTACGATAGCCATGTGATTTTCCTGGATGCTTAATCTGGGTAATGACGAGGTTCGTGCGACTCGCTCGGCCACCAGGGCGCGCGACGCGCCACGCGGGCCAAACGAGACGGGAAAGCGCCGCGCGCCTTCCCGTTTCGCTTACGTCGATTATTTCGCGATCGATGTGCTCTTCAGGCGGCCGAATGCACCTTCGATGAGGGCCTTCTGCTGCTCGTAGTGCTTCGCGTAGTAGCCAACTGCCGGCGAGGCCGAAGCCGGGCGGCCGCTGTATGCCAGCTTCTGCCCTTCCTTCATGCCTTCCTTCAGGTGGTGCTCGACGTAGAACCAGGGGCCCTGGTTCTGCGGCTCGTCCTGCACCCAGACCACTTCAGTCGCGTGCTCGTACTTCTTCATTTCCGCTTCGAACTGCTTGTGCGCGAACGGATACAGCTGCTCGATACGGATGATCGCGACGTCGTTCGCCTTCGCTTCGCGACGGTGCGCGACGAGGTCGTAGTACACGCGGCCCGAGCATGCCAGCACACGCTTGACCTTCTTCGGGTCGATGCCGCCGTCGGTTTCGCCCAGCACCGGCTGGAACGAGCCCTTCGCGAGCTCGGACAGATCCGACACCGCTTCCTTGTGGCGCAGCAGCGACTTCGGCGTAGCGATGATCAGCGGCTTGCGGAACAGGCGGATCATCTGGCGACGCAGCAGGTGGAAGATCTGCGCCGGGGTGGTCGGCTGAACGACCTGCATGTTGTGATCCGCGCACAGTTGCAGGAAACGCTCGATACGGGTCGACGAGTGTTCCGGACCCTGGCCTTCGTAGCCGTGCGGCAGCAGCATCGTCAGGCCCGACACGCGGCCCCACTTCACTTCGCCCGACGAGATGAACTGGTCGATCACGACCTGCGCGCCGTTGACGAAGTCGCCGAACTGCGCTTCCCACAGCACGAGCGTGTTCGGCTCGGCGGTCGAGTAACCGTATTCGAAGCCCAGCACCGCCTCTTCCGACAGCACCGAGTCGATCACCGTGAACTTCGCCTGGCCTTCGGCGATGTTCTGCAGCGGCACGTACGTGCCGTCGTTCCAGCGCTCGCGGTTCTGGTCGTGCAGCACCGCGTGACGGTGCGTGAACGTGCCGCGGCCCGAGTCCTGGCCGGTCAGGCGCACTGCATAGCCCGATGCGACGAGCGACGCGAATGCGAGGTGTTCACCCATGCCCCAGTCGAGCGGCTGGTCGCCGCGCGCCATGTTGCGGCGGTCGTTGATCACGCGCTCGACGAGCGGGTGAACCTTGAAGTTTTCCGGGACCGTGGTGATGCGTTCGCCCAGGCGCTTCAGTTCGGCGAGCGGCACGGCCGTATCGGCTGCGTCCGTCCACTTGCGGTTCAGGAACGGCACCCAGTCGACCGCGTACTTGCTCTTGTAGTTCGACAGGACCGGATCGACGGTGTGGTGGCCGTCGTCCATCGCCTTGCGGTACGCCTTCACGTAGCCGTCCGCGTCTTCCGCGGTGATCACGCCCTGCTGAACCAGCTTCTCGGCGTACAGCGCACGGGTGCCCGGGTGCTGCGCGATCTTCTTGTACATCAGCGGCTGCGTGACCGCCGGCGTGTCCTGTTCGTTGTGACCCAGCTTGCGGAAGCACACGATGTCGATCACGACATCCTTGTGGAACTGCATCCGGTAGTCGATCGCGATCTGGATCGCGAGCACGACGGCTTCAGGATCGTCGCCGTTCACGTGCAGCACCGGCGCTTCGATCATCTTGACCACGTCGGTACAGTACAGCGTCGAGCGCGCGTCGCGCGGGTCGGACGTCGTGAAGCCGATCTGGTTGTTGATGACGATGTGCAGCGTGCCGTGCGTGCCGTAACCGCGCGTTTGCGCGAGGTTCAGCGTTTCCATCACGACGCCCTGGCCCGCGAATGCCGCGTCGCCGTGGATCTGCACCGGCAGCACCTGCAGGCCGTCGTCGTCGCCGCGACGGTCCATCCGCGCCTTCGCCGAACCTTCGACCACCGGGTTCACGATTTCGAGGTGCGACGGGTTGAATGCGAGCGACAGGTGGACCGGGCCGCCTTCCGTCGACACGTCCGACGAGAAGCCCTTGTGGTACTTCACGTCGCCGGCCGGCAGGTCGTCGACGTGCTTGCCTTCGAATTCGGCGAACAGGTCGGCCGGCATCTTGCCCAGCGTGTTGACCAGCACGTTCAGACGGCCGCGGTGGGCCATGCCGATGATGATTTCCTGCACGCCGCTCTTGCCCGCGTGCTGGACGACTTCGTCCATCGCCGCGATGAAGCTCTCGCCGCCTTCGAGCGAGAAGCGCTTCTGGCCGACGTACTTGGTGTGCAGGTAGCGCTCGAGGCCTTCGGCGGCCGTCAGGCGATTCAGGATGTGCTTCTTCTTGTCGGCCGAGAACGCCGGCGTCGCGCGCGTCGATTCGAGGCGCTCCTGCCACCAGCGCTTCTGCTCCGGATCGCTGATGTACATGTACTCGGCGCCGATCGTGCCGCAGTACGTGTCACGCAGGCCCTTGACGATGTCGCGCAGCGAAGCCTGGTCGAAACCGAAGTACAGATTGCTTGCGCTGTACGTCTGGTCGAGGTCGCCTTCGGAGAAGTCGTAGAAAGCAGGTTCGAGCTCGGGGATGGCGGGACGTTCGCGACGCTTCAGCGGATCCAGATTGGCCCATTGCGAGCCGAGGAAGCGATAGGCGCTGATCAGGGACTGGACATGAACCTGCTTGCGCGCGGTGGCCAGATTGCTGCCGCTTTCGCGCGGGATGAAGGCATTGGCCTTCGCACGCTCGGCGAACGATTCGACGATCGGGTAGTGAGCGACGTCGTTGGCATTCGAACCGTCCGTTGCCGGCACGTTCTGCAGCGCGTCGAAATACTCTCGCCAGTTTTCCGGCACCGACGCCGGATTGTTGAGATATGCATCGTACAGTTCTTCAACGTACGAAGCATTGCCGCCGAACAGATAGGAGTTCAGCTGAAACTGCTTCATTACATCTGACATTTTACGCTCACCTTTCTTCGAGCTTCTCGAGAAATAGCGGGTTGCTCAACCTTCCGCGACACGGCCTGACCGTTTAGCGGATTGCGAATCAAGTCTTGCTTGGAAGGACCTAAACTTGCGTGCGCGCAGCATATCACAGAACCGATACCGGAGTTCGCGCCGAAATGTGCCCGAAAGCACCGCGTGGCGGGGTTTTGCCGGATTGGCACGAGGCGCAGAAACAGTGTTTTGCCGGCTATTCGGTTGCACGTCGAGCGAATGCAAAAAAGGCCGCCCGAAGGCAGCCTTTTTCGTCGTGCACGGGAACGCACGATGCTCAGTCGACCGCGCCTTCACGGCTTGCGCGACGACGCTCGTGTTCCTTCAGGAAGCGCTTGCGCAGACGGATCGATTGCGGCGTGACTTCGACGAGCTCGTCGTCGTCGATGAATTCGACCGCATATTCGAGCGACATCTGGACCGGCGGCACGAGGCGCACGGCTTCGTCGGTGCCCGACGCACGCACGTTGGTCAGCTGCTTGCCCTTGATCGGGTTCACGACCAGGTCGTTGTCGCGGCTGTGAATGCCGATGATCATGCCCTCATACAGCGCGTCGCCCGGCTTCACGAACATGCGGCCGCGATCCTGCAGCTTCCACAGCGCGTACGCCACCGCGGCGCCGTCGTCCTGCGAGATCAGCACGCCGTTGCGACGCTCGAACACCGAGCCTTCCTTGACCGGTGCGTACGAGTCGAAGATGTGGCTCATCAGGCCCGTGCCGCGCGTGAGCGTCAGGAATTCGCTCTGGAAGCCGATCAGGCCGCGCGCCGAGATGCGGTATTCCAGACGCGTACGGCCGCGGCCGTCCGACGCCATGTCGAGCATCTCGCCCTTGCGGCGGCCGAGCTCTTCCATCACGCCGCCCTGGTGCTCGTCTTCGACGTCGACCGTCAGCAGCTCGTACGGCTCGTGCTTCACGCCGTCGATTTCCTGCATCACGACGCGCGGACGCGACACCGCGAGCTCATAGCCTTCGCGGCGCATGTTCTCGACGAGGATCGTCAGGTGCAGTTCGCCGCGGCCCGACACTTCGAACACGGTTTCGTCGCCGGTGTCCTTCACGCGCAGCGCGACGTTGTGGTTCAGTTCCTTCATCAGGCGGTCGCGGATCTGGCGGCTCGTCACGAACTTGCCTTCGCGGCCTGCCAGCGGCGACGAGTTGACGAGGAAGTTCATCGTCAGCGTCGGTTCGTCGACGGTGATCATCGGCAGCGCTTCGGGCGTGTCGACCGCGCAGATCGTCGCGCCGATGCCGACATCTTCAATGCCGTTGATCAGCACGATGTCGCCGGCTTCGGCCGACTCGACCTGCACGCGCTCGAGCCCCTTGAACGACAGCACCTGGTTGATCTTGCGGTTCAGCACCTCGCCTTCCGGACCGAAGCGCATCACGACCGGCTGACCCGGCTTGATGCGACCACGCGTGATGCGGCCCACGCCGATGCGGCCGACGTACGTCGAATAGTCGAGCGACGTGATCTGCAGCTGCAGCGGCGCTTCCGGATCGGCCGGGCGAACCGGCACGTGCGCGAGGATCGCCTCGAACAGCGGGCGCATGTCGCCTTCGCGGGTCGCCGGATCGAGCGACGCGTAGCCGTTCAGGCCCGATGCGTAGACGATCGGGAAGTCCAGCTGCTCTTCGGTGGCACCGAGCTTGTCGAACAGGTCGAAGGTCTGGTTGATCACCCAGTCGATCCGCGCGCCCGGACGATCGATCTTGTTGATCACGACGATCGGCTTCAGACCGAGCGCGAGCGCCTTCTTCGTGACGAAGCGCGTCTGCGGCATCGGGCCTTCGACCGCGTCGACCAGCAGCAGCACCGAGTCGACCATCGACAGCACGCGCTCCACCTCGCCGCCGAAGTCCGCGTGCCCCGGCGTGTCGACGATGTTGATGTGCGTGCCTTCGTATTCGACCGCGCAGTTCTTCGCGAGGATGGTGATCCCGCGCTCTTTTTCGATGTCGTTCGAGTCCATCACCCGCTCGGCAATCTGCTGGTTCTCGCGGAAGGTGCCGGACTGGCGAAGCAGTTGGTCGACGAGCGTGGTCTTGCCGTGGTCGACGTGAGCGATGATGGCGATGTTGCGAAGGGCGCGGGTCATAGAAACCTGAAATCGTTGAACGCGCAAACGCGCACGCTCGTCAGTCACCGGGACACGTGCGCGCGCGTTGCAGCTTGGAAACCGCAAATTATAGCACGTCGGAATGTCGAAAGCCGGACCGTCCGTTGCATCGCAGCAAGCAACGCCGCTTCGGCCGCCCCGCCGACGCGTCCCGCCCACCCGCCGGCGGCGCCCACCCGCGACAAAAACCCCGCCGCCGACAAGGTGATTCGCCCACCTTCAGCGCGGCGTTGCCTGTTCGATTAACATTTGCCGCGGCAAGCAAATTGCCCCTATACTGCTGCCTAGTCAACTATTGCAGCTTCAGGGTTTTATGTCCGATTCTCCTTCTCAATCGCCCGTTTCGCCGCTGTCCTCGTACCAGATCAACGACAGCGTCGGTTATCTGATGTCGCGCGTGAAGTCCGTGATGACCAACCTCGTCACGCAGCGCACGCAGGAAGAGCTCGGCATCACCGGCACGCAGGCGAGCATGCTGTTCATGATCGCGGTCGGCAAATGTTCGACGGCCGCGGAGCTGGCGCGCGAGTATGGGATCGACGCCAGCGCGGTCACGCGCCTGCTCGATCGCGTCGAGAAGCGCGGGCTGCTGTCCCGCGTGCGCAGCATCGAGGACCGCCGCGTCGTGCGCCTCGAGTTAACGGACGAAGGGCGTGCGCTCGCCGAGCGGTTGCCGCCCGTGTTCCGCAGCGTGCTCGACGAGCTGCTCGAGGGCTTCACGCCGGAAGAAGTCGGATTTCTGAAGAGCATGCTGCGCCGCATTCTCAGCAATTATTGCGAGAACGCGGGCAATAGCATCACGTAATAGTTGCCATAACAATTACTTTTGACAGATTAATGTAAGGAAATCCTTGCAGTGTCCATCATTCATTCCGAGTCAGGGAACAGCGCGATGAAATCCTCCACGTTGTCCGTGCGCGCCGGGTCGTGCCGCACCGCCGTCGCCGCCGCAGTTGCCGCGCTGGCGCTGGCGGGCTGCGCAAACTATATCGGCATCAAGAGCGACAAGCAGATCGCGCCCGCGTCGCAATTCGAATCGGCGCAAAGCCTGCCAGCCCAGGGCGGCCAGTGGCCGACGCTCGACTGGGCCAGCCAGTTCGGCGATCCGCAGCTGCCGAAGCTGATCGACGAGGCGCTCCAGGGCAATCCATCGATCGCGCAGGCGCAGGCGCGGATCGCGAAGGCGTCGTCGTATATCGAATCGTCGCGCTCGAACCTGATGCCGAAGGCCGAAGCGAGCTACTCGTGGACGCGCGAGCTCTATTCTTCCAATGCGCTGTTCCCGCCCCCGTACGGCGGCCAGTGGTACAGCGAGAACAATGTGCTCGCGAGCGCATCGTGGGATCTCGACCTGTGGGGCAAGAACCGCGAGCGGCTGCACACCGCCGTGTCGCAGGAAAAGGCCGCCGAAGCGGACATGCAGCAGGCGCGCATCACGCTCGCGTCGTCGGTCGCCCGCACCTATAACTCGCTCGCGCAACTGTATGCGCTGCGCGACATCGCGCAGCGCGAGATCACCAACCGTCAGACGGTCGGCAAGATCACCGACGGTCGCGTGTCGGCCGGCCTCGACACGAATGTCGAGCGTCAGACCGCCCGCGGCAACATCGCGACGACGCAGGCGTCGCTGTCCGACCTCGACGGCCAGATCACGACCGTGCGCTACCAGCTCGCCGCGCTGCTCGGCAAGGGGCCGGACCGCGGGCTGCAGATCGCCGCGCCGGTGATGAACCCGTCCGGCACGGTCGCCCTGCCCGGCAACCTGCCGGCCGACCTCGTGGCGCGCCGCCCCGACATCGTCGCCGCGCGCTGGCAGGTGGAAGCCGCGATGCACGACGTGAAGGAGGCGAAGGCCGAGTTCTTCCCCGACGTGAACCTCGCGGCCGGCTTCGGCTTCGACGCGTTCGGCTGGGGCAAATTCCTGAACTTCGCGAGCCGCCAGGCGCAGTTCGGCCCGGCCATCCACCTGCCGATCTTCGATGCCGGCGCATTGCGTGCGCAGCTCAAGGGCCGCTATGCGGACTTCGACCTGTCGGTCGCGAACTACAACCAGACGCTGATCGGCGCGCTGAACGACGTGGCGACGCAGGTCGCGTCGATCCGCGCGGTCGACCGCCAGATGGACGACGCGCAGCGTGCGCTCGATGCATCGACGCGCGCCTACGACCTGGCCGTGATCCGCTACAAGGCCGGCCTGTCGCCGCAGCTGCAGGTGCTCACTGCCGACAGCAACCGCCTCGCATCGGAACAGACGGTCACGAACCTGAAGATGCGCCGGCGCGACATGCAGCTCGCGCTGATCAAGGCGCTCGGCGGCGGCTTCGACGCAACCGGCACGCGGCTCGCGGCGCCCGACGCAGAACAACAGAAAACGCAAACAAAGCAGGCCGCCAACTGATCCGGCGCCACCACTACGCAGACACTCGAAATAACGGACGGAGAAAATCGCCATGAGCGACCCTCAACAAAACGCGGCCGGCGCCCAGCCGCAGAACAACGGCAAGCGCAAACGGATGATGACGCTGCTGATCGCGGTGATCGTGATCGCGGCCATCGCGTACGGTCTGTACTACTTCCTCGTCGCGCGTTTCCATGAGGAAACCGACGACGCATACGTGAACGGCAACGTCGTGCAGATCACGCCGCAGGTCACCGGGACGGTGATCGCCGTGAAGGCCGACGACACGCAGACGATCAAGGCCGGCGACCCGCTCGTCGTGCTCGATCCGGCCGATTCGCAGATCGCGCTTCAGCAGGCCGAGGCCAATCTCGCGCAGACGGTGCGTCAGGTGCGCGGCCTGTTCGTCAACGACGATCAGTACCGTGCGCAAGTCGCGCTGCGCCAGTCCGACCTGTCGAAGGCGCAGGACGACCTGCGCCGCCGGCTGGCCGTCGCGCAGACGGGCGCCGTGTCGCAGGAAGAAATCTCGCATGCGCGCGACGCGGTACGCGCCGCGCAGGCATCGGTCGACGCCGCGCAGCAGGAGCTCGCGTCGAATCGCGCGCTGACAGCCAACACGACGATCGCGTCGCATCCGAACGTGATGGCCGCGGCCGCGAAGGTTCGCGACGCCTACCTCGCCAACGCGCGCAACGTACTGCCCGCGCCGGTCACCGGCTATGTCGCGAAGCGCTCGGTGCAGGTCGGCCAGCGCGTGTCGCCGGGCACGCCGCTGATGTCGGTCGTGCCGCTGAACGCGGTGTGGGTCGATGCCAACTTCAAGGAAGTGCAGCTCAGGCACATGCGCATCGGCCAGCCGGTCGAGTTGACGGCCGACATCTACGGCTCGTCGGCGGTCTACCACGGCAAGGTCGTCGGCTTCTCGGCCGGCACGGGCTCGGCGTTCTCGCTGCTGCCGGCGCAGAACGCGACCGGCAACTGGATCAAGGTCGTGCAACGCCTGCCGGTGCGGATCGAGATCGATCCGAAGGATCTCGACAAGCATCCGCTGCGCATCGGGCTGTCGATGCAGGTCGACGTCGACATCAAGGACGAGCGCGGCGATCAGCTCGCCAACGCACACAACACCGTCTACGAGACCGACGTATTCGCGAAGTACGGCGACGAAGCCGACGCGGAAATCGCCCGCATCATCGCCGCGAACGCCGGCGGCAACGCGCTGGCATCGGCCGCGGCTGCGGCGAAGACGGGCACCGCCGCGAAGATGATGTAACGGCTTCGACACCGGACAACTACCGACATGGCACAGGCTCCAGTCTCCTACCCGCCGCTGCAGGGCGGGCAACTCGTGCTCGGAACGATCGCGGTGTCGCTCGCCGTGTTCATGAACGTGCTCGACACGTCGATCGCGAACGTCGCGATCCCGACCATCTCGGGCGACCTCGGCGTGTCGTCCGACCAGGGCACGTGGGTCATCACGTCGTTCGCGGTCGCGAACGCGATCTCCGTGCCGCTGACGGGCTGGTTGACCGACCGCTTCGGACAGGTGCGCCTGTTCCTCGCGTCGATCATCCTGTTCGTCATTTCGTCGTGGATGTGCGGGCTCGCGCCGACCCTGCCGTTCCTGCTCGCGTCGCGCGTGCTGCAGGGCGCGGTCGCCGGGCCGATGATTCCGCTGTCGCAATCGCTGTTGCTGTCGAGCTATCCGCGCGCGAAAGCGCCGATGGCGCTCGCGCTCTGGTCGATGACGACGCTGATCGCGCCGGTCGCGGGGCCGATTCTCGGCGGCTGGATCTCGGACAACTACTCGTGGCCGTGGATCTTCTACGTGAACATCCCGGTCGGCATCGCCGCTGCGCTCGCCACGTGGTCGATCTATCGCACGCGCGAATCGACGGTGCGCCGCGCGCCGATCGACGGCGTCGGCCTCGCGCTGCTGGTGCTGTGGGTCGGCTCGCTGCAGATCATGCTCGACAAGGGCAAGGATCTCGACTGGTTCGCGTCGACGACGATCGTCGCGCTCGCACTGATCGCCGTCATCTCGTTCGCGTTCTTCGTGATCTGGGAGCTGACCGCCGAACATCCGGTCGTCGACCTGTCGCTGTTCCGCATCCGCAATTTCACGGGCGGCACGATCGCGCTCGCCGTCGGCTACGGTCTCTACTTCGGGAACCTCGTGCTGTTGCCGCTGTGGCTGCAGACGCAGATCGGCTACACCGCCACCGATGCGGGCCTCGTGATGGCGCCCGTCGGCTTGTTCGCGATCCTGTTGTCGCCGCTGACCGGCAAGTTCCTGCCGCGCACCGATCCGCGCTATATCGCAACGGCCGCGTTCCTGACGTTCGCGCTGTGCTTCTGGATGCGCTCGCGCTACACGACGGACGTCGACGAGTGGTCGCTGACGCTGCCGACGCTCGTACAGGGCATCGCGATGGCCGGCTTCTTCATCCCGCTGGTATCGATCACGCTGTCCGGCCTGCCCGGCCACCGCATTCCCGCGGCATCGGGCCTGTCGAACTTCGTGCGGATCATGTGCGGCGGCATCGGCACGTCGATCTTCCAGACCGCGTGGGATCACCGCAACAACTTCCACCACGCGCAACTGGTCGAGCAGACCAACGTGTACAACCCGACGTTCAACCAGGCCGTCACGCAGATGGGCAAGCTCGGGCTGACGCCGGACCAGGCGCACGGCCTCATCAACAACATGGCCACGCAGCAGGCGGCCCAGCTCGGCGTGAACGATCTGTTCTACATCTCGGCGGCGATCTTCGTGCTGCTGATCGGACTGATCTGGATCACCAAGCCCGAACGCGCGGGCGGCGGCGATGCGGGTGCGGCGGCGTCGGCGGCGCACTGAGCGGCACGCGCGAACGCATGCAATGCAAAAGCCCGGCGACAGCCGGGCTTTTTTCGTTCCGACGCCGCGCTTGCGCGCGGCCGGTCAGGCGGCCGTCACGACGAGACGCTCGGGTGCGAGCACGCCGCTCGCCTTGCGTGCGACGCCTAGCAGCCGCTGCGCGTCGTACACGCGCACGCGCGCGCCTTCGGCCGCGTCGATCGGATCGAGCGCCGACAGCGGCAGGCGCTGCCCGTGCAGGAACCGCTTCGCGCTGGCGTCGTCGAGACGCACCAGCGGAAACGTCGACAGCAGCGCGTCGACCGGCTGAAGCCACGCGTCGCGCGCCGCTTCGGCAGCGTCCGACAGTGCGTCGAGCGTCACCGCGTGCTCGAGCGTCAACGCGCCGACCCCGGTACGGCGCAGCATCGTCAGATGCGCGCCGCAACCGAGCGCTTCGCCGATGTCTTCAGCGAGCGTACGCACGTAGGTGCCCTTGCTGCAGGTCACGCGGAACGTCACGTCCGGCAGCGCGCAATCGAGCAGGTCGAGCGCATGGATCGTCACGTTGCGGCCTTCGCGCTCGACGGTCTGCCCAGCCCGCGCATATTCATACAGCGGCTTGCCGTCGCGCTTGAGCGCCGAGTACATCGGCGGCACCTGCACGATGTCGCCGGTGAAGCGCGCGAGCGCCGCCTCCACTGCCGCGCGATCGCATGCGACCGCGCGCGTCTCGAGCACGTCGCCTTCCGCGTCGCCGGTGGTCGTGCGCACGCCGAGACGCATCGTCGCTTCGTAGGTCTTGTCCGCTTCCAGCAGGTCCTGCGAAAACTTCGTCGCCTCACCGAAGCACAGCGGCAACAGCCCCGAGGCGAGCGGATCCAGCGTGCCGGTATGACCGGCCTTCTTCGCGAGCAACAGGCGCTTCGCGCGTATCAGTGCGTCGTTGCTCGACAGGCCGACCGGCTTGTCGAGCAGAAGCACGCCGTCGAGCGCGCGCCGCGGCACGCGCGGACGTTGGGGAGCTGCAGTCGTCATAGGCGCGTGCGCTCAATCGTCCTGCGCGGGCGCGCCGGCTTCGTCGTCGTCCTTCGCGCGCGTCGAGTTGGCTTCCTTGATCAGCCGCGACATCTCGACGGCCTTCTCGATCGTCTGGTCGTAATGGAAATGCAGCGTCGGCACCGTGTGAATGTGCAGGCGCTTGAACAACAGGTTGTGCAGATGGCCCGACGCGTGGTTCAGCGCTTCCTGCGTCTTCTCGGGATCGCCGGTGAGCGCCGTGAAGTAGACCTTCGCGTGCGCGTAGTCCGGCGTGAGTTCCACGCTCTGGATGGTCACGATGCCGATGCGCGGATCCTTGACCTCGCGCATGATGAGCTCGGACAGATCGCGCTGAATCTGGTCGGCGATCTGCACGTTGCGATTGGGGGAAGTACGTTTCCTGGACATGATCGATCCGTGATCCGTTTATCAGGATGAAGCGGCGCACCGTTGGCGCGCCGCCATGAAAATGGGCGGGACAGGCCCAAGCCTGCCCCGCCCACGAGCCGATACGCGACGATTACAGCGTACGGGCGACTTCGGTCACTTCGAAGACTTCGAACTGGTCGCCTTCGACGATGTCGTTGAAGTTCTTCACCGACATACCGCACTCGAAGCCTTGCTTGACTTCCTTCACGTCGTCCTTGAAGCGCTTCAGCGATTCGAGTTCGCCCGTGAAGATCACGACGTTGTTGCGCAGCACGCGCACCGACGACGAGCGCTTGACGATACCGTCGGTGACCATACAGCCGGCGACCGTACCGATCTTCGGCACCTTGAACACCTGGCGCACCTCGACCATGCCGGTGATGACTTCGCGCTTCTCCGGCGCCAGCATGCCCGACATCGCCGCCTTCACCTCATCCACTGCGTCATAGATGATGTTGTAGTAGCGGATGTCGATGCCGTTCGCTTCGGCCAGCTTGCGCGCCTGTGCATCCGCACGCGTGTTGAAGCCGATGATGACCGCCTTCGATGCCGTCGCGAGGTTGACGTCGTTTTCGCTGATGCCGCCCACCGCGCTGTGCACGATCTGCACACGCACTTCGTCGGTCGACAGCTTGAGCAGCGACTGCACGAGTGCTTCCTGCGAGCCCTGCACGTCGGCCTTGATGATGAGCGGCAGGTTCTGCACTTCGCCTTCGCCCATCTGCTCGAGCATGCTTTCCAGCTTCGCGGCCTGCTGCTTCGCCAGCTTGACGTCGCGGAACTTGCCCTGGCGGAACAACGCAATTTCGCGCGCCTTGCGCTCGTCCGGCAGCACGATCACTTCCTCGCCTGCGCCCGGCACTTCCGACAGACCCTGAATTTCGACCGGGATCGACGGACCGGCTTCCTTCGTCGGCTTGCCGTTCTCGTCGAGCATCGCACGCACGCGGCCGTAAGCCGAGCCTGCCAGCACGATGTCACCGCGGTTCAGCGTACCCGACTGCACCAGGATCGTCGCGACCGGGCCCTTGCCCTTGTCCAACTTCGCTTCGATCACGATACCCTTGGCCGGCGCCTCGACCGGTGCCTTCAGTTCCAGCACTTCGGCCTGCAGCAGCACGTTCTCGAGGAGATCGTCGATGCCTGCGCCCGTCTTCGCCGACACCGGCACGAACGGCGAATCGCCGCCGTACTCTTCCGGCACGACGCCTTCCGCGACCAGCTCCTGCTTGACGCGATCCGGGTTCGCTTCCGGCTTGTCGATCTTGTTGATCGCCACGACGATCGGCACACCGCCCGCCTTCGCGTGAGCGATGGCTTCCTTCGTCTGCGGCATCACGCCGTCGTCGGCCGCCACCACCAGCACCACGATGTCGGTCGCCTTCGCGCCGCGTGCACGCATGGCCGTGAAGGCCTCGTGACCCGGCGTGTCGAGGAACGTGATGACGCCGCGCGGCGTTTCGACGTGGTATGCGCCGATGTGCTGCGTAATACCGCCCGCTTCGCCTGCGGCAACCTTCGCGCGGCGGATGTGGTCGAGCAGCGAGGTCTTGCCGTGGTCGACGTGACCCATCACCGTGACGACCGGCGGACGCGGCAGCTGCTCGGCGTCCGAACTCGTTTCGCCTTCGACCAGCAGCGCTTCCGGATCGTCCAGCTTGGCCGCGACCGCACGGTGGCCCAGTTCCTCGACGACGATCATCGCCGTTTCCTGGTCGAGCACCTGGTTGATCGTGACCATCTGGCCCATCTTCATCATCACCTTGATGACTTCCGAGGCCTTGATCGACATCTTGTGCGCGAGATCGGCAACCGAAATGGTTTCCGGCACGTGCACTTCACGCACGATCGGTTCGGTCGGTGCCTGGAACGTCGATGCGCTGTCCTGGTGACGGCCGCGCCCCTTCGGGCCGCCGCGCCAGCCGCGGTCGACGCCGCCGCTCGAATCGCCGCGCGTCTTGATGCCGCGACGCTTCGCTGCGTCGTCCTGCCAGCCGCCCTTGCCGCCGCCCGGCTTCTTGTTGCGGTCGCCCGCGCCTGCTGCCGGCGCCTGCGTCGTGGCCGGCGTCGCACCGGCCGGCTTCTTCACGGCCGGACGTGCCTGCACGCCTGCGCCTGCCGGCTTCGCCGGCTTGTGCAGCGTGCCCTTCGCCTCGGCGGGCTTCGGTGCCTCGACCGGCTTCGGCGGCTCGACGGCCTTCACGACTGCCTTGCGCGGCGTGTTCATCATTTCGCGAATCGCGCGCGCTTCGGCTTCGGCCGCCTCGCGACGCTTGCGAATCTCTTCCTGCTCGGCGCGCGCCTTGTCCGCCGCCTCTCGGGCTGCGTCCTCGGCCTTCTTCGCCGCTTCGCGCTGCGCTGCACGCTCGGCAGCCGCGCGTGCTTCTTCCTGCGCGGACTGCGCGCCCGGCGCTTCCTGCTTCGATTCGGCGGCTTGCTGCGCGGCAGCCTGCTGCGCCGCTGCGGCTTCCGCCGCCGCACGCTTGGCCGCTGCCTCTTCTTCGGCACGACGGCGCTCGGCTTCGGCCGCTTCCTCGCGGGCGCGGCGCTCGGCTTCTTCACGCTCGAGGCGCTCTTGACGCTCGAGCAGCTCCTGCGCCTGCTGCTCGAGCAGCTCGGCTTCGCGGCGCGCTTCTTCCTCGCGACGCTTCAGTTCTGCATCGTCGTCCGCTTCGGCGACTTGCGCCTGACCCTGTTCCGCACCTTCGGCGACGTCGTCGCGCTTGACGAACGTACGCTTCTTGCGGACCTCGACCTGAATGGTGCGAGCCTTGCCCGTCGCGTCAGACTGCTTGATCTCCGACGTATGCTTGCGGGTCAGCGTGATCTTGCGCTTGTCGCCGTCGGTTGCGCCGTGCGACTTGCGCAAATGATCGAGCAGACGCGCCTTGTCCGTCTCGGACAGCGCATCGTCTTCACTCGCTTTCTGGACGCCCGCTGCCTGCAGCTGTTCGAGCAGCACACCAGCAGGCATTTTCAGTTCCGCGGCAAATTGGGCTACGTTGTTACTCGCCATTCATTCCTCTTAGTGCAAGGACCGATTCCTTGCGGTTAGCATCGGGTCAGGCCATACGGCCGCCATCAAATCAGTGCGCCATGGTCATTTCTCACTGGAACCAATGTTCACGTGCTTTCATGATCAACGCCTTAGCGGCATCCTCTTCCACTCCGGTCATGTCGACCAGTTCATCCACAGCAAGCTCGGCGAGATCGTCGCGCGTCTGCACGCCGTGTTCGGCCAGCTTCGTGAGCAACTCCGGCGTGATGCCGTCGAGGCTCTTCAGATCCAGCGCAGCGTTCTCGACCTTTTCTTCGTTCGCGATCGCCATCGTCAGCAGCGCGTCGCGTGCGCGGTTGCGCAGTTCGTGCACGGTGTCCTCGTCGAACGCCTCGATTTCGAGCATTTCGTTGAGCGGCACGTAGGCGATCTCTTCGAGGCTCGTGAAGCCCTCGTCGATCAGGATGTCGGCGACTTCTTCATCGACGTCGAGACGCGCCATGAACAATGCACGCAGCCGTTCGCGTTCTTCGCCCTGCTTCAGGGCGGATTCGTCCGGCGTCATGATGTTGATTTGCCAGCCGGTCAGTTCGCTGGCAAGGCGAACGTTCTGACCGCTGCGGCCGATCGCGACGGCCAGCTCGTTCTCGTCGACGACGACGTCCATCGAGTGCTTTTCTTCATCGACGACGATCGACTGGACGGCTGCCGGCGCGAGCGCGCCGATCACGAACTGGGCGGGATCCTCCGACCATAGCACGATGTCGATGTTTTCGCCACCGAGCTCGTTGCGCACCGCCTGCACGCGCGAGCCGCGGATGCCGACGCAGGTGCCGATCGGATCGATGCGCTTGTCGTATGCGATCACGCCGATCTTCGCGCGCACGCCCGGATCGCGCGCGGCCGCCTTGATCTCGAGCAGGCCCTGCTCGATTTCCGGCACTTCCATCTCGAACAGCTTCATCAGGAACTCGGGCGCGGTACGCGACAGTTCGATCTGCGGGCCGCGCGCGGTGCGGTCGACCTTCGCGATGTACGCACGCACGCGGTCGCCCACGCGCAGGTTTTCCTTCGGGATCAGCTGGTCGCGGCGCAGCAGCGCTTCGACGCGGCCCGATTCGACGATGAAGTTGCCCTTGTCGAGGCGCTTGACCGTACCGGTCATGATCTTTTCGCCGCGCTCGAGGTAGTCGTTCAGGATCTGCTCGCGCTCGGCGTCGCGCACCTTCTGCAGGATCACCTGCTTGGCAGCCTGCGCGCCGATCCGGCCGAACTCGATCGACGGCACCGGTTCCTCGATGAATTCGCCGACTTCGACGTCGGGCTTCTGCTCACGTGCTTCGAACAGCAGGATCTCGCGATCCGGCTCCTGCAAGCCTGCCTCGTCGGGCACGACGAGCCAGCGACGGAAGGTTTCGTGCTCGCCGCTTTCGCGATCGATATGGACGCGGATTTCGGCGCCTTCGTCGAACAGCTTCTTGGAAGCGGAAGCGAGCGCGGCCTCGAGGGCGCCCAGCACCACATCCTTGTCGACGTTTTTCTCGCGCGCCAGCGCATCCACCAGCATCAACACTTCGCGACTCATTATTTGCGGCTCCTAAAGTCAACTTGCGGAATCAGGCGGGCTTTGTCGATATCGGCCAGCGTGAAATCCAGCATGGCGGCCTCGCCCTTATTCCTCTCAAATTCCAAACCGATCGTTTCGCCATTCGGCGCGTGCAGAATGCCCCGGTACGTCTTGCGCCCGTCCAGCGGCTTTTTCAAGGTCACGGAAACTTCGCTGCCGGCGAAGCGCTCGAAGTCGGCCAGTTTCTTCAACGGGCGGTCGAGCCCCGGGGACGAGACTTCGAGCCGTTCGTAATCGATGTTTTCGACCGTCAAGACGTGCTGGAGCTGACGCGTCACCTTTTCGCAATCGTCGAGCGAAATGCCGGCAGGCTGATCGATATAGATGCAAAGCATGCCGCGCCCGGTGCGCTCGAGATCCACGAGCTCATAGCCGAGCCCGGTGACCGTGGTTTCTATCAGTTCCGTCAGTTGCACAGTGTCCTCTCAGGTGTTCGCGCCCGCCGCTCGCGATTCACCCGCGGGCGCGCGCCTTAGCCGGCGCAGGAAGCGCTACCCGAGATGCCTAACCGTTTCAGCAAAAAAAAATGGGCGGAACGCCCATCTTCTCTTACTGGTGGTCGCACCTGAGCCGCACATTGAATCCGTACGCCCAGCGACTCCGCGATTATAGCGTTTTTTAGCGCAATCGCCAAGCCAGCCGGTTAAAGCAGCGTTCAGCCCGCCTTTACCGACCAAAAATGCGAAGCCGGACTGTCCGACCACGCGGCACAATCCGGCAACACGACATATACAGTCGAAAACAGCGGGCGAGATACCGGCCGAATCGGCGTGCGCCGATTTCGCCGGCACATCGGCGGCGTCATGCCGCCATCGCGCCGCCGTCGTTTGCGCGAACGGTCAGCGACCGCGCGAGCGATTGCGCTGCGGACGCTGGCCGCCGCGCGCACCGCCGTTGCCGGCGCCGTCGGCACGATTGCCGTTCGCGGTGCGCGGGCCGCCCTTGCCGGCGCCTCGCTTGCCACCCGCGCCTTCACGCTTCGGACCGGCGCCATACGATGCACGATTGCCGTCGACATCGCGACCGCCCGAGCGATTGCCATAGCCCGACGGCGCAACCGGCAGGCTGCCGTAGCCGCTCAAGCCAGGCAGGCCGGGCGCGCCGCGCCGGCCGCCGCCGCGACGCGGCTGATCGAGCTGACCATGCGTCGTCAGCACCGGCTCGCGGCTGATGAAGCCCATCGACGTCTGCATCGGATCGGGTTGGCGGCGCTCCTGCTGGCCGCCGGCGCGCTTGCCCTTTTCTTCGGACGGCGCCTTCAGGCCGACGGTCGCCATCAGCTTGCGCACCTGCGCCTCGTCGAGCTCTTCCCAACGACCGCGCTTGAGCCCGCGCGGCAGCGGAATCGGGCCGTGACGCGTGCGGATCAGGCGGCTCACCATCAGGCCGGCCGCCTCGAACATCCGCCGCACTTCGCGGTTGCGGCCCTCGGCCAGTGCGACGTGATACCAGTGGTTCGTGCCTTCGCCGCCGCCATCGCGGATGCGCAGGAAGTTCGCCGGACCGTCGTCGAGCTCGACACCGTGCAGCAGCTTCTGACGCATCCCCTCGGACAGCTCGCCGACCACGCGCACCGCGTATTCACGCTCGACGCTGTAGCGCGGATGCATGAAACGGTTCGCGAGATCGCCCGACGTCGTCAGCATCAACAGACCTTCGGTGTTGAAGTCGAGACGGCCGACCGCCAGCCATTTCGCCGTCTTCATCGGCGGCAGGCGATCGAACACCGACGGACGACCTTCCGGGTCGGCGTGACTGACGATTTCGCCGGTCGGCTTGTGGTACAGCAGCACGCGCGGCGGCTTGTTGGGCAGCTTGCGCTTGACCGGCTTGCCGTTGATGCGGACCTGGTCGGTCGGCATGATGCGCTGGCCGATGTGCGCGGGCTCACCGTTCACCGACACGCGGCCGGCGACGATCAGCTCTTCCATTTCGCGGCGCGAACCCATGCCGGCTTCCGCCAGCACCTTGTGGAGCTTCGGCGCATCGTCGTCCGGCGACAGCACGCGCTTATTCGCCGGCTGGGCGCGGCCGCGGCGCAGCATCGGCGCACGCACGCCGCTGCCGCCCGCGGCGTTGTCCGCGTCGAACGCCGGCGACGTCACGTAGGCGAACAGATCGTCCTGCGATGCCGCTTCGGTGCCGGCATTCGCGACGGCGCCGTCGGTTTTGGCCGCGCCGCCGCGCCGCCCCTGACCGCCCTGCGCGGCCTTGGCCGCACCTTCGCGCTTGCCGGCCGGCTTGCGGCCGCCCTTGGCCGCTGCGTCCTTGCGCGGCGCACGCGCGGGTTGCGCGTCGGCAGCGTCGGCCGGCGGCGCATCCGCGGCTTCGCCGCCTTGCGGTTCGCCATCAGCGCCCTTCGATTTGGCAGCAGCGCGCCGGCGCGCGATCAGGCTGCGCGGGCCGCGCCGCAGGCCGCGACGGGGACGTTCGTCACCACCCGCGGCGCCAGCGTCCTGCTCCGGCGCATCGTCGGCACGCGCGGCCTGCACGGCAGGCGCGGACGATTCAATATCGTGGATATCTGTCAAAACAACCTCAAAATGTCAGGTCTCGCGCCCGGCCCGGGCGCGGCAAGAAGTCGGCCGCGATCAGGCGCGGCGCTGTTCGGGTTCTGCTTCGTCGTCGGGCAGCGCGTCGGCGCCGCGGGGCGCGCTCGCACTGCGTACGGCATCGGCCAGGCTGTCGGACGTATCGTCCAGCATCTCGCCGTCCGCGGGACGGGAGCGCGAGGCATCGGCCTGGCCAGCCTCGCCCGGCATGTCGCCGGCCGCTTCCGCTCCGTCTCCGGCAGCCGCATCGGCGGCCGGCTTGCGGTCTTCCTCGTTCCATTGCTCGTGCAGCGACTCGGGCTGCACGCCGGCCGGCGCTGCTTCGGCGCCGCCCTGCTCCGCCTGGGCGCGATCAGCTTGCAGCGTATCGCGATTCGGCGTTTCCTGCGTCGACGCTGCGCCCGTGGCAGCGTCGACCGGCAATTCGGTCGGTGCGTCATGCGGCTCGTCGGCCGCCGGTTCGACGGCCTCCGGCTCCGCTTCCGCAACCGCCGCATCGCCGTCGAAATCCATCGCCTGTTGGGCAAGCAGCGCGGCCTCGATGTTCGCCGCGGGCTCCTCGAGCGCCGGCAGATCGTCGAGCGCCTTCAGGCCGAGGTCGTCGAGGAACTGCTTGGTCGTCGCGTACAGCGCCGGGCGGCCCGGCACGTCGCGATGGCCGATCACCTCTATCCAGCCGCGATCCTCGAGCTGCTTCACCACCTGCGTATTGACCGTGACGCCGCGAATCTCTTCGATGTCGCCGCGCGTGACCGGCTGCCGATACGCGATGATCGCGAGCGTTTCGAGCACCGCGCGCGAATATTTCGGCGGCTTCTCGGGATGCAGGCGATCCAGAAAATGGCGCATCGCCGGCTTACTCTGGAAGCGCCATCCGGTTGCCAGCGCCACCAGTTCGACGCCTCGGCCGGACCAATCCTGTTTCAGATCTTCGAGCAACGTGCGGACCGTGTCAGCCGACACGCCGTCGGCAAAGAGCTTACGCAAATCGCCGAGCTTCAGCGGCTCCTGCGCACAGATCAAAGCAGTCTCGAGGACGATCTTCGCCTCTTGGGTATTCATGCAGCTAGGCCAGACCCTGTGGTCAAACGAACCGGATCAACGAACAGACGAAAGGAACGGAAGACGCGCTCGCCCGATTCTGATCGGTCATATTGATGGGAGCACGAACCGGGGGCGGCGAACCAACTTCAAGCCAGGCCCAAACCGGACGGAACAGCACGGCTCAACGGCGGAACCGCGTGACTGAGCGCCATATTACGCAAAATTGCCCGGTGCGTAAAGATAAGCCGATCGCACTACTCCGCCTCATACCACGCTGCTCCATTCCGGCTGCGGTGCGGGTCGGCCATGCGGCACAGTGTCGGCGTCGGCGCGTGGCGTGCACGCAAGCGGTGCTCGAAAATCGGCGTCGAAACACACGACCCACGCCGTAGACGCACATGCGCACAACCCACGCCTAGTCCAGATCCTCCGCCCTCGACGGCATCTGGCGCACCAGCTCCCAGATCGCCTGCGCGGCGGGCGACAGCGACCGGTCACGGCGGCGCACCAGTTCCACGGTGCGCTCGGTGCGCGGCGTGAGCGGCCGCGCGAGCAGCGTCGATCCGGCGGGCAGCGGCAACGACAGCCACGGCTGCACGCTCACGCCGACGCCGGCTTCGACGAGCCCGAACACGGTCGCCGAATGACCGAGTTCCTGCACGACCGTCGCATTGACGCGGTGAGCGGTCAGCGCGGCGTCGATCAGCGGCCGGCTTCCGGACGCGTGGTCGAGCAGCACGAGGCGCTCACCCTCGAGCGCCGCCCACGGCACCGAGTTGCGCGCCGCGAGCGGATGATCGGCGCGCGCTACGAGGCAGAACGAATCGGTCATCAACGGTTCGCAGACGAGATCGCCGGCAGCGAGCGGGCCGATGACCACGCCGAAATCGACTTCGCTCGATTTCACCTTGCGCAGCACGTCGCTCTGCACGTCGTCGCGCAGCCCCAGCGTGACGAACGGAAACTGGCGCTCGCACGCCGCCACGACGCGCGGCATCAGTCGGCAGGCAATCGTCGGGCTCGCGGCGACGATCACGCGCCCGCGCCGTTGTTCGCCGATGTCGCGAATTTCACGCAACGTATCGTCGAGATCGTCGATCAGGCGCGACACGCTCGCGATCAGATTGGCGCCGACGTCGGTCAGCTGCACGTCGCGCGTGGTCCGGTCGATCAGTTTCAGCCCGAGCTCGGCCTCGAGCTCACGCACGCACCGGCTGACCGCGGACTGCGTGAGCCCGATCTCGTCGCCCGCGCGGCTGAAGCTGCTGAGCCGCGCGACTTCGATGAATACGCGAAGCTGCCGCAGCGTTACGTTCATCTCCACCCCTCATCAATCGTCGCCATCGATGCGCGATTCTAATGCCTGCCGAGCGACGACACGCCGATCGAGCGCCTATCGGCCATGTTTCGCTGCGGTGCAATATCACCGCAAACGCACGTGACGCGGGCGACTTGCACAAGATTGGTGATTGTCCCGATTTGCTGGCGGGTTATTTTGGCGTCTTATACGCCCCTAGCTGACTTAGCCGTCAGCCCGCTGCCAAGCGGCTCTCGAGGGTATCGCCCCAGACATGGCACGCTTCATGCGTGAGATGGCGTACAGGGCGCAGGTTTCGTCGGGCGGAAGGCAGAAACGCCGCTGCCGGCCAACCGGACGCCCCCACCTGGCACTCGACGCTCGAGTGCTTGAAGAGTGCGCGGCGCAGGGCAGCGCACCGGAGTTAGCTTCGCTGAGGTGAGGACATGATGCTGTTCGACGATTTGAGAGATAACGAATGGGCGCTGGTCGAGGGTCTGTTTTGCTCGGAGCCGGCTCGGAGCGAACGACGCGGCCGTCCCCGCGTGGAGGCCCGTTCGGTGGTCAACGCCGTGCTCTGGGTACTGTCGACCGGCGAAGGCTGGTCGAAGCTGCCCGGCCGCTACCCGTCGCCGCCGACCTGCCGCCGTCGTTTCGACGAATGGCAGGCTGATGGTACGCTCGCCGAAATCGTCAAGCGACTCGGCACGAACGGCCGTCAGATCTCGCTGCGCGGCCGGATCGGCGCAACTGCGGCAAAGCCGCCCGCACCGCCCAGCCGCGACCGCCTGCGCGGCGCGTTCTGGACCAACCCGGAATCGTGGCGCGCACCTGTGAAGATGGCGTAACGCATCCGTGATCGGGCGGCTTCGGCCGCCCGGTTCGTTTTGGCGCCGCGGCGTCGTGCACGCGACGATCGTCCCGTCGGCGTCGTTGTCGCGTAGCGATACATCTATTTACTAATATTTACAGCAAGCCTGCACTCCCGCGCTTACCTTAGCGAAATATCAACAAGCCGCACCGACGGCTTGAAGGGAGCCCGCCATGAAACCAATGTCACTGCTCGTTGCATGGGGCATTGTGATTTCGCTGGCGCTGACCGCCCCCGCACGCGCTGACGATCGCGCGAAACCGCCTCACCGCCAGCAGGATCACCGCACCACCCTTCGCCAGCAACCACCGCCGGCATCGTTCAATCGGCAGACGGTGCCGCGTGGCGATTTGCGCGGCGACATTGCAAGCAATGCACGCGCGCGCATCGGCCCGCAGTTGACTGAGCCGCGGCGTCATCCGTAGTCTGCAGTCCGATATTGGTACGTCGCATCGCAACGGTTCCCTAAAGAAAATCCCTCGCTTGGGGAACTGGCCGCCAGCCGACGAGTCACATGGTTGCCATGAGCACAGCGTGGCAACAGCAAAAGTATCCGGTACGCCCGTATCCTCGCGATACGGGCTTTTTTTTGACATCGCCCGCGAGCGGACGGGCGAGGAAGGGAGTGCGCTGCTAGAGGCGGCTTTCGAGGATCGACATGGCGCCCGCATCGCTCAATACGTAGTCGTCCATACGACGATCGACCCAGGAGAGCAATTTCTCGTCGCGCTCGAGGCGCGCACATTCGGCTCGACCGCTGTCGGTGAGTACCGCGATGTCGACCGGGGCGTGAAAGCCGGGTGCAGGAGCGACGGTTTTCTGCCTGACCGTGTCCATCAGCCCCAGCGACCGGAGATACTCGAACACGCCCGGGCGGCGCGCCCACGGTACCTGGCGGTACTGCACTCGTCTCAATGCGTCGAGCACCGCTTCGTTGGAATACGTGGCCATCTCGATTCTTTCTTAAAGTGCAGCGACAATGCGAAGCGGCACGTCGGGCAAAATCACCACCCGCGGATACCGCCACCGGTTCTGGGGGCCGATATTCGGCGTCGCGTCAAGGCTGGATCGTCACTGATCCATAAAAAGACACCATACCCCAATCAAATTGATTCTGTTCGATTCATTTGCACTTCTCTTCATCTGTTTCATGCTCTGTCGCAAGCAGCGGCGGCACATCGCCATCGCCGGCGCCGCAGTGTTCTGGCTGCTCGCCACCGGATGGCTCGCCGCCCCGCTGATCGCATGGAGCGAAGCTGGCGTCGCACCCGTCGAGCACCCCGACATGCACGGGCGAACGACGTTGATCGTGCTCGGCACCGGGACGCGCCGCAGCGACAACGGCCTGCGACCGCCACCCGATGGCGAAGCGCGAATCCGCAAAACCGCTGCGCTCTATCGCGTCTGTCGCGAACAGACGATCCGCTGCACCGTCGTAATGTCAGGCGGCGACCCGCAGCGTCACGGCGACACCGAGGCTGCCGTCTATGGCCGCCTGTTGCTCGCACAGGGCGTTGCACCGGCTGACCTCATTCTCGAACCCGACAGCCGCACGACCTACGAAAACGCCAAGTTCACTGCGTCTATACTACGCTCACAACATGACGACTCGCGCATTCTCGTCACGTCGTCGTATCAAATGCGGCGCGCGCTACTCGATTTCCGTCACTTCGGCATCGATCCGCAGCCCGTGTACGCGAACCGCCGGCTCGCGCAATGCGGCTTGCTGCCCCGTTGGCGCAATCTGGCGGCGGCGAACCAGGCGGTGCACGAGCTCATCGGTATCGCCCAGTTCTACGTATATCGGCAACTCGGCTGGTTTTGAAGGCGTTGCGACCCGTGACCGACCGCCACTACACTGCGCCGAACGGCATGCGCATGACGAATTTAGCGAAGTGTTGCGCGACTTCAACGAGGGGTTGCGCCGCGCGGCGATCCGGTTCACATTGATCCGTCACTTTTGTTACACTCGTCACGCACTCGTTTGCGGTCGCCAGAAAACGGCAACATTCGGGTTCATCACCACTTTAGCGGAGGTAAAGCAATGAAGAAGACGTCCCTGGCTATTCTGGTCGCGATGTCGGCGCTGACTGGCGCAGCGTATGCGCAAGAGAGCACGCAAATCCAGACGATCACCGATCCCGCAAAAATCGCCGAAATCGAGCAACGCGCGCAGGCGCTGCAACAGCAGCAAGCGGCCGAAGCGGCTCAGCCGATGATGCACGAAGAGCATCACGGCAAGAAGGCTGCCCACCACAAGGCAGCGAAGAAGACCGCCAAGAAGGCCGCCCCGGCAGACGCTGCCAGCCAGTAAGTTCGACGGCACCGCACAAGCGAAAAGCCGAATCCGGGCAACCGGGTTCGGCTTTTTTGGTTGTGCTGCCCGCGCGCTGTGCTAAAGTCGCGCACCGAAATTTTCCACCCGTACGCACCGCCGGTGCGGAGGACAGCATGAGCAACATTCAACTCGACATCGAGTGGACCGAAGCAGCCACTCGCCAGATCAAGCAACTGATGCCGCGCGGTTCGGCCGATGCCTTCCTCGCGCTGCCGCCGATCGAATGTCTGCCGATGGAAGGCGACGTGCTTTTCCTCGGTCCGCAAGGCAAGCAGCAACCGTTCATCGTCGCAGAACGCCAGTATCACCACGACGGCGATGCCGACTGGACGATCATCCTGATTCTCGACGTTCCCAGCGCGTCGCACTGATCGCGCGCTGTCGCGGGTGGCACTCGCGCCGCCACGCCATCGCCGCGCAATTGCGCGAAAACGGCGAGCACGGTCCGCTGCCGCTCGAGCCGCAGCGCAGCGGCCTCCACCGTCACTTCTGCTGCCAAAAAAATTGCCCGCGCTTCAGACGAAGCGCGGGCAAAACCGTCGCCCTACGAGGATAGGCGACGGGGCCATCGAGATCCGCGCGCTGCGCAGATCATCATCGAATGCGCCGGCGCTCGTTGCACCGGCATATGCGGACATCGACACCGTTGGTCGGGCGCTCGCGACGCACGCCCGGCATCTGACGCCATCCTCCCTGCCCTAACGATTCCAACTTATAAAGCAGGTTGCATGCCAAGCGCGATTTGTCGCGCACACCATTGATTTTTAACTGAATTCCGGAGCATACGGAAACGATGTGGGCCATCGCGTCGCCGTAACGCGAGGATGTTACGTAACATCCCAACAGGCATCGGTCATGGCACGCATGCAGGCTTGCGGCGCGCGAACATAAAAAAAGCCCGCCGAGCGGCGGGCTTTACGAGACGGGATCTCGCGACGATCAGCGCAGCTGGTTCACGAGCAGCGCCATGATCTGCCGCGCCGGCGACGACGTATCGATCGCACCGGAATCATCGACCACGGCTACTCGCGTCTGGTCGGGCGTCAGCGCCTTCACGTTCACGCGATACTGCTTCGCCTGCTTTTCCTTCTTGCCGTGGAACAGCTGGCTCCAGAAGCCCTGCTCGGCCGCGCTCAGATCCTTCGGATCGACGTACCGGACGAAATAGAGGCCCTTCGTGCGGTCGCGATCGTCGACCGTGAAGTTCGCACGATCCAGCGCCAGGCCGACATGCAGCCACGACCGATCGTACGGCTCGCCGAGCGTGACTTCGGACGGCACCGTGCTCGTCTCGACGTCGTTCGCCTGCGATGAAGTGCGCGCGACGTTCTGCGCAGCGATCGCCGCAGCCGCGGCCTTCGCTGCGTCGGTATCGGCCTTCTTGTCCTTCACGACGACCGTGTTGTCCTTGATGTTGGCGATCGGCGGCTCGCCGTTCTTCGCCCGCTGCTCGTTCTGAGCGAGCACCGCCATCAGGCGCTTCAGGTATTCGGCCTCGAGCGCGGGATCGTTCGGCTTCGCTTCCCACTTGCTCGAATCGTTGTTCGCGCCGGTGATCGCCTCGCGCATGCCCTTCTGGCTGATGAACACGTAGGTGCCACCGTTCGGCGCGGTATCGAGGCGGGTGCGGTACTTGTTGCGCTCGGCCGTCACGTAGGAATTGCCCATCGCCTTCGAGATCACGCTGCGAATCAGGCCGTCGTTGATCTGCGGGTGGGTTTCGTTCCAGTCGGTTTCCATCACGCCCTTGTCGCGCTGATCGACGACCAGCAGGAAACCTTGCTCCTGCCAGAAGCGGCGCACCTGCGGCCAGATCTCGGCAGGCTTTCTGCCGTCGATCACGAGCCAGCTCTCGGTGCCGTCGCGCTGGATGTGCATGCCGCTGACGGCCGGTGCGACGGTGTCCGTCGGCGGTGCTGCCTGCTGCACCTGGTTGAGCGCGGACAGGGAAGTCGCGCCGCCCTGGGGCGGCAGCGAACGCTGATCGGCCGTCTCGTCGAGCATGTTGGGCGGCACTGCGAGCGACGCTTCCTTCGATTTCGAATCGCTCTTGTAGTCCACTTTCGTGGGCGACGACGTACCGCAACCGGCGACGAGCGCGCCGGCGGCGAGCACTGCAGCGAACCGCATGGTAAGACGAAGATCAGTCATGTTCGGGGAATCCTCTTCCGCTAAATCACGGCGCTTTCCGTGGATCAACCTTGCATTTTACCGGGGCTGCGCCGGGCTGTGCAAAAAAGCGACCGACAAGAAAGAACCCGCGTCGGCTTGAACTGACGCGGGTTCTTATCTGGTCGGGGCGAGAGGATTTGAACTTTCGGCCACCCGGCCCCCATGCAGGCCCCAAGTCATTCCCACCGCATCCCCGCCGATCCACTATTGCACACTTCTTTGATTTTAAACGACTAATTGACCACTCCGAGCTCAATTGGGGCCGCTAGAATGCACAACGGACCTCCGAAATCGTGCGGGCAAATGTGGGGGCAAAAATTTGTTCCTCGCGAAGAAAGCGACGACGGGACTCACGAGGAGAGAACGGCAACACCGACACCGGCCGCCGACCGACGACGTCTTGCCGACGGACAGGGAATCTTCGGCATCGTCCGCGCCGGTTTGAACGGGATCTCCGTGCGGTTTTCACTGCGCGACCGATCGACCGGGGCAATTCGAGAGATCCGGGAAGCGCGCGATAAGGCGCGAGCCCACATCGGTTCAGGCGAAGACCCGCTGAAGCGAAGACGAATCGGTAGACCTAAAAAGGAAGCCCACATTGAGGCCGATGCCGTTGCCTTGGAGCAGAAACTGGCGCTCCGCGCCGCGCCGGACGCGCACTCGAGTCGTACAGCGACCCGGCCGGCTTTGCCATGACCATCCGCCACTGGCGGTTCGAGCACAACGATGCGCGAGGGCAATCTACCCTTTCGGCAAGGGCGCGCTGACGCTTGTCGACACCGCGTTCACCGGTAACTGCGCGATCTATGATGACGCGGCGCTCGCCCTCGGGGGCTTGATGGCAACGCGTGAGCGTTCTTCCCCCGTCCGCAACGAGGCCGCGCGCGACGGCGCTGCAGCTTACCGCGGACTACGGTTCGCTCGTGTCGTTCGACGCGACGCGGTTCCAGTCCAACGGGGCGCGCGACAAGCGGCCCCCGTCTACATGATCAGCCCTGCATCGCAGATGCGAGCGACCAGCGTCACGATGATGAAGAGCCTGTTCCGGGGCAGCAAGGCTCGCGCCGGCGCGAGCATCTACAACCTCGACGTGGGTACCTCGCGGTCGCGGACAAGGAGTACCCGTCCGGCTCGCTTTACCGGCCGAAAAGCTGAAGCAGGCCGTCGGGCCTTTTCGTATCGCGAGTTGGAATTCGTTTCATTCGATACGGTGCGCGTGGCAATGATAAGCGCCTGATCTATCAGGCGCTCGACCGAGAGCCCGCATGTGGCGACAGCGATGGGCCGATGGCAAAACGGGGCGGTCAGGCGGCTTGCGTACGCGTCGCCGTCATGCATTGGACGCTCCGATTTTCATGAAAACACTGAAGGGGGATTCAATGAGACGGAAATATTTTCACCAGAAACTGACGCGCCTGAATTGCAAGATTAAAATTATTGGACGGGCTGCATTACCGGTTTTATTGTCGAGCGCGATAACCGGATGTGGTGGTGACGACAATGTCACGTCGCAGGTTTTCTCGTGTGCCACCGACGTCTATCCATCGAATACCGGGGCTACCACGCCAGCACCCATTCTGGCATCCCCTCAAGTCTGGAGCTTTGTTAGCGCGCCAAATCTGCACCCGATGAAAGTGAATGTCAATTACTCCGATCCCGTGCGGCTGGCCGAGGGATTGATTTTCAATTCACCTTATACGGGCTCGAATACCGCAATGTATGGGCAGAATGGCGCGTTAATTGCCGACAATGCCGGAAACCCGGTGTGGTTTAACGCATTGAATAGCGTAAGCCTGATGAATTTTGATTTTCGCGTCCAGCAATACTTTGGCATGCCGGTCTTGACTTTCTGGCAAGGCACCGTTGCTACGCCGCCCGCCTACACCAACTTGCCGTCCGGCGCAGCAGAGCCGGGAGCATGTTATTACATCGTCAATAACCGTTACCAGACAATAAAAACCGTTTCCGCACGCAATGGCTTTGTTGCCGATAATCATGAATTTCTGATTACGCCGAGCAATACTGGACTATTCCTGGCAACCAAGGTGGTTCCCATGGATTTGACGCCATATGGCGGACCGAAAAACGGGGCAATCCACGATTTTTCCATTCAGGAAGTAGATCTGACCACAAATGAGTTGGTCTTTTTTTGGGACGCGAAGGACCACATCGCGTTGGAAAGCTCGCATCTCCCGGCCTCGACTGCCACCGCCACCAGTAATGTCTGGGACCCTTACCACCTGAATTCATTGGATCTTGTGGCAAACAATAACAACGATATCGTGTTCTCGGCCCGCAGCACCTGGACGGTTTATCGCCTGCACAAGCCCACGGGTGAATTTGTCTGGAAGCTGGCTGGAGACGGAAGCGGAGATTTCAAGATTCCCGCGGGTAATGCGCAATTTTCATGGCAACATGATGCCCGCTATATCTCCGATAATGTAATCAGCATGTTTGATGATGCTTGCGATGATTGTTATGCATCAATTCCGCCAGGAACCGCACCTTCACATGGCCTGGTGCTGAATCTCGATTTCAACAACATGGTCGCAACGGCACAGACGTCGTACTACCACAATCCAAACCTTTTCTCCTCCGCGCAAGGAAACACGCAATGGCTAGGAAATGGCAATAAATTTATCGGCTGGGGGAACGGGTATTACACTGAATTTGCGCAGCCCGGCAACACTGAATTAATGCCTGCGACCAGCACACTGTATGACGTAAAAATGGCTGGCGACAATATCTCGTACCGGACGTATCGGCAGGCGTGGGTGGCTACGCCATATTATCCGCCAAGCGTAACGGTCGCATCTGGTAACAGCGGCCCGGCCGTATATGCTTCGTGGAACGGTTCAACGGAAACGAGATCTTGGCAAGTATACGCCGGTGCTGCCGCGAATAATTTGAGACTCATAGCCAGCAGCGCGAAAACCGGTTTTGAGACGAAAATTCCCTTGACCGGGAATAGCTATGCTTATGTTCAAGTCAAGGCGATCGACAACGCTGGCGCAATTATCGGGGTCTCTGATATTAAAAATATATTCAAATAAAGCGGTTATTGGAAATCCCGGTCCTCAATAAGTGGATCCCCGGCAGAATCTGGCAACGACGCCGCAAGACGCAGTAAGCGGCGACTCCTGCCGCGGTCGGCATGGACGCGATGTCAGCATCGGTGTGATCGCAGTGAGCACCGCACTGGTGGCCGGCGCGCGGTCAGTGAGGCAGCCGTTCTAGGCTGTGCCGCGGCCCGCTGCGGCACAGCGAACTGAACGACAGCAGATTCGGGACGTCGGTCCACACCTCCGCCAGAGAATCTGCCGGATCGACGAGTCGAGTACGTGTGAGCTGCTCTGTAGCACGACATGACGCTCACCGAACCGCTTGCGTCGACACCGAGCGATGGCCGCAGACCCAGAGAACGAAACGGCACGGATGCTTCGCGCCCGCGGACAATTCCCCGCGGCTCCCCCGAAAGCCATCCGTCTTGCGAAGCAAACCTTGGGGCAAAAAATCCGCCCCAAATGGAAAAGGCCTTACAAGCATTGCTTGTAAGGCCTTGATTCCTGGTCGGGGCGAGAGGATTTGAACCTCCGACCACCTGCACCCCATGCAGGTACGCTACCAGGCTGCGCTACGCCCCGAAAGAATGAAATTATAACAGACAGTTCTTCGGTTTTGAACGGGTCGCATGCATTTTGTGAAGTCCGCACGAAATTTCCTGCCACACGATCCGCCTCACGCGTCGCGCTTGCGCGCGATACACACCACCGTGAGTCCTGCGAGCCGGTTGAATGGAAACATCGGCAACTCCGCCCGGCAGATCAGCTTGAGCAGACCGTTGACGACCGGATGATGGCGGCGTAATTGCGACGCGGGTTCGCGTGCGCGCCGCTGCATGCGCTCGCTCAACCGTAACGCGGCCGCAAGCGGAAATGTCAGGCCGAAATAGTACGCGCTGCGCTCGACGTCGAGCCCGGCGCGACGAGCGACGTCCTCGAGACCCTCGAGCGTATACCGGCGCTTGTGCTCGAGAAAATCGTCATGCGCGCTCCAGAGGAACTGGAACGCGGGAACGGTGATCAGGAAGCGGCTGCCGCCCGGCGCGCCGGCCACGTAGTGCGCCAGCAGCCCGACATCGTCGTCGACGTGCTCGAGGACATCCATCAGCAACACGAGATCGGCGTCGCACCGATCGACGGCTCGCCGGAAGTGAACGGGCTTGCCCGCGGCCTCGCCGTCTGAATCGTCGGCGTAGCTGGTGTCGACGCACCACGCCTCCGTGGCCCGCGTGCGTTCGAGCAAGTGCCTGGAAAAGAATCCGGAGCCCGCGCCGACGTCGAGGATCCGCTTCGCGTCGCGCGTGCCGAGGAAGCGGCGGATCGCCGCTGCCTTCGACGCGTAGTACCAGTGATCGCCGACATCGGCTCCCAATACGTCGAGTTCCTTCAAATCCATGACGCCCCCCGTGTCGGCCACCATGCTTTGATTTCTACGGCTCCTGATCGCGATCTTACCGCGCCGCGCCGGCCGAACGCGCGCCAATGTGACGCGGACCACCGGTCGCCCACAGGTCGGGCCGAAAACCAAACGGCCGTTTGACCGCACCGCCCCACCGGCCCGAATCCATTGCGCCGTCGCGCATCGTGCACTGCGGCATACGCCGTCGCTGTTTGGTTACGCCGCTCTAGCGCGCTATGACACACTGCTCAGCATCGACGGACGCGCGTTGCACTGACGGCGCGCCCTCGTCGATCACGACAAGACATGGAGACAGACGATGCGGAATGCGGTCCGGCGCGGCCATCGCTCGCCTTTGGCAATTTTCGACTGGAGGTCCGGCTCGCGGCACGCGGCCGGTCGCGCGTTGCACGGTGCGTCCCGTGCGCTCGGCGGCGCGATGCTGGCCGTCGCACTTGTCTGTGCCGGATGCGCGGAACCGGCCGCGCAGCGCGACGGCAATGCGTCGGCCGCCTCGACGCGAATCGAGCGCAGCAAGGCCGAGCGCCTCGCCCGCGAGCAGCAGATCGCGCGAACCGTGCCTTCGCTCGCATCGCTCAGCCTCACGCAACCGCGCCCGTTCACGCTGCGCGACTCCGGCCAGAGCGGCGCGATGACGTTCCTGCGCGACGTCGATTTCCGGATCGTCAACGACCTCGGCTTCTTCGTGCACCAGCTGTCCGCCACGCTCGTCCCGACGCAAGCGGGCGCGCCGATCGTGTTCGACGATCCGACCAGCTTCGAGATCGACGTGCACGAAGGCACGGTCACGCTCGACAACGCGAAGCTGACCGCCCTCTTCGACACCTACATCTTCGGTTACCGCAACGCGCCGCTGCGCAAGCTCGCGGTATCGGCCGGCGACGGCGTGATCCATCTGCAAGGCGAGATGCGGCGCGACGGCTGGGTGCCGTTCTCGCTGACCGGCACGCTCTCGATCCGCGACGGCAGCCAACTCGTGTTCCACCCGACCGGCGTGCGCGTGTCGGGCATCAACGCGCAGCCGGTGATGCGCGCGGCGAACGTGAAGATGGCCGACCTGCTGAAGATCGAGACGCCGATCGCACATCTGGCCGGCGACGATCTCGTGATGTCGGTCGACAAGCTGATGCCGCCGCCGCGGCTGAAAATCACGATCACCGCGCTGCGCGTGACGCCGGCCGGCCTCGATCTGACGCTCGACGACGGCTCGCATGCCGGCTTCGCGCTGCCGCCGAATGCGTCGCAACAGGCGATGTACATCCGCGGCGGCGACGTGAAGTTCATGCGCTCGATGCCGATGAACGCGGACATCCTGATCGGCCCCGTCGATTCGACGACGCGTGATCGCAATTTCGTGTTCGACCTGTATCACTATCGCGATCAGGTGTCGGCCGGTTACTTCAACTTCGACGAAAGCGGTGCAATGACGATCCGGATGCCGTCCTATGCCGGGCCGGCCGGCAGCGCGGCGCTCGGTAGTGCGGCCGCGCGGCTGAACGACCGCTTCCTGGCCGCGCAGCAAAGCGCGCTGCGCGACGCGCGCGAACACTGGGAAGCGTCCGCGCTGGCCGCGAACGCACCGCCGGCCGGCATGCGCAAGGTCGCGATGCGGCGCACCTCGACCACCCCGTTCAACGAACGCCACGTATCGAACCGCAACCCGACGATCCATCTGCACAACGTCGACTTCAACCTGTCCGGGGACATCGGTTTCCACGTCGAGGATCTCGACGTCCAGCTCGTTGCGAAACGGGCCGGCGATCCGGTCGATCTCGACGATCCGAATCAGTACGACATCCGCATTCTCGGCGGAACGGTCGTCGAGTCGTGGAAGGCGATGTCCGCGCTCTTCAACAACTATCTGCTCGACTACTCGCCGCGCTCGCTGAACGACCTGCAACTGAGCGCGCAAGGCCAGGACCTGCGCGTGCGCGGCGGCATCAAGCTGTGGAATCACGTGCCCGGCGTATGGCTGCCCACCGACATGACCGGCTCGCTGGCGGTGCTGGACGACCGGCACCTCACATTCAAGCCGACGCAGGTGTCGGTGGTCGGCATCCCGCAGGCGAAGCTGCTGCGCGCGCTCGGCATCGAGCTGGCGTCGCTGACGCCGCTGCGCCGCCGCGGCGCGGAGCTGCGCGGCGATACGCTCGTGCTGGACCAGTACACCGTGTTCCCGCCGCCGCTGCTCGACGGCAAGCTCGCCAAGGCGACGGTCGAATCCGACGGTCTGCGCCTGACGTTCCGGCGCGTCGCCGACGCGCCGCTGCCGAAGCGGCCGCAGATCGACGCACGCAGCTACATGTGGATGGAAGGCGGCGACATGAAGATGTTCAACGTGCTCGAACTGAACGTGCGCGCGTTGATCCGCAATTCCGCCGCATCCGGCCCGATGCGTTTCGACCTGTACGATTACCGCAGCCAGGTCGCGCAAGGATCGGTGCGGATGCTGCCGGACGGCACGCTGGTGGTCGACATGGGCAAGCCGAATCCGCTCGCCGCGCGCTGACACGCACGGGCGGCGGCTATGAAAAATGCCCGGTGACGCAGCGCCAACCGGGCATTTCATTTGCCGACCAATCTGCGGTCAGTCGTGTTTCAGTCCGTCGATCACGTCGAGGAGCGCTTGCCGCAATGCGGCCACGTCGACCGCCCCACCGGCCTCACCCGCAGCCTGTACGTCGGCGACGCGCTCGTCGCCCGCGGGCGCTGCCCCGGCGGCGCGCTCGCCGCCCGGCGAATCGAGGCGATTGCGCGCGCCGTTGATCGTGAACCCCTGTTCGTACAGCAGCTCGCGAATCCGCCGGATCAGCAGCACTTCGTGATGCTGGTAATACCGGCGGTTACCGCGCCGCTTCACCGGCCGCAACTGCGTGAACTCCTGTTCCCAGTAGCGCAGCACATGCGGCTTGACCCCGCACAGCTCGCTGACTTCGCCGATCGTGAAGTAGCGCTTCGCGGGAATCGGAGGCAGGACGACTTTCTCAACCGTGTTGGTCATCGTCGGTTAACCGTCGGTAAAGGACGCGCGGCGGCCGCGCGGGGACATCGGCGCGCGGGCGTTACTCCGCGCCGTTTTCGACCAGCGCCTTCAGCTTCTGGCTCGCGTGGAACGTGACCACGCGACGGGCCGCGATCGGAATCGCCTCGCCCGTTTTCGGGTTGCGCCCCGGACGCTGCGGCTTGTCGCGCAGCTGGAAATTTCCGAAGCCCGACAGCTTGACGCTTTCGCCGTTCTCCAGCGCGTCGCGAATCACTTCGAAAAACGCCTCGACCATGTCCTTCGCTTCACGCTTGTTCAGCCCGACGCTGTCGAACAGCAGCTCCGCCAGCTCCGCTTTCGTCAGCGTGGGCGTCTCGGCGGACACCGGCGCGGACGCGTCGCGGTTCATGGCGCTGCGTTGCGCCGTCAGGAGGGCTTCGAATTCACTCGAGGTCATGTCGTTCATATCTGCGATACAGCGCGTTAAATCAAAACTTGCGATGGGGAAAAACCACCCGCGAACGGGTGGCCCCTCTCCTTAGCCGCGCAGGCGGGCGCCCACGCGAGCCATCCGCTCGACCAGCGTGTGGATCGCCTGATCGACGACCTCGTCCTGCAGCGTGCCGGCCGCGTCCTGCAGCGTCACGCGGAAGGCCAGGCTTTTCTCATGCGCCGCAAGACCACCGGAAGTGTTTGATTTTGCACGAAATTCGTCGAAGAGTACAACCTTCTGAACGAATCGGCACGCGTCCTCGGCCAGCGCCTTCTTCATTTCGTCGAAAAGCGCCTGAACCTCGACCGCCTGATCGACGACGACGGCGATGTCGCGCCGCACCGGCGGGAACTTCGACACGTCGGTCGGCGCCGGCAACGCACGCGCCATCAGCGCCTCCGTATCGATCTCGAACATCACCGGCGCGTGCGGCAGCTCGTATTTCTGCATCAGGCGCGGATGCAGCTCACCGATCCAGCCCACCGCACGACCGTCGATTTCGATGCGTGCGCTGCGCCCCGGATGCAGGGCCGGATGCTCGGCCTTCACGAAGCGCGCGACGGCGGGCGCGAGCAACGCCTCGAGATCGCCCTTCACGTCGAAGAAGTCAACGGCGCGCGTCGCGACGCCCCACTGTTCGTCGAGCGCCGGGCCGTACGCGAGCGCACCGACGCGCTTCGGCTGCGAATAGCCTTCGACGGTCAGCTCGCCGGCCTTCGCCGACGGGTCGGTCAGGAACACGCGGCCCGCCTCGAACACCCGCACGCGATCGGCGCGACGGTTCAGGTTGTGGCGCAGCACCGAGATCAGGCTGCCGAACAGCGTCGTGCGCATCACCGACAGCTGGCTCGCGATCGGATTCAGCAAGCGGATCGGATTGTCGTTGCCGGCGAAATCGTGCTCCCACTCGGCATCGACGAAGCTGAAGTTCACCGTTTCCGCGTAGTCGCGCGCGGCGAGCGCATGACGGATGTCGTGGATCGAACGCTGCGTCTCGTTGGTCGCGCGCATCTCGCTCGTCGCGACCGGCGGACGCGCCGGGATTTTCTCGAAGCCGTAGATGCGCGCCACTTCCTCGATCAGGTCTTCCTCGATCTCGATGTCGAAGCGGTGCGACGGCGGCGTGACGAGGAACGCATCGTCGTCACGTTCGAACGGCAGGCCGAGGCGCGTGAAGATGTTGGCGATCTCGTCGGCGTCGATCTTCACGCCGATGATCCGGTTCGCGCGCGACACGCGCATCTTCACCGGCGCGCGCTGCGGCAGGTTCACGGCCTGATCGTCGACCGGGCCGGCCTTGCCGCCGCAGATCTCGAGAATCAGCTGCGTGATGCGCTCGACGTGCTCGACGGTCGTCGCGTAGTCGACGCCGCGTTCGAAGCGATGCGCGGCATCGGTCGAGAAGTTGTACTTGCGCGCGCGGCCGCGGATGCTGTCGGGCCACCAGAACGCGGCTTCCAGATAGATGTTGGTCGTATCGAGCGTGACGGCCGTGCTGTCGCCGCCCATGATGCCTGCGAGGCTTTCGACCTGACGGTCGTCGGCGATCACGCCGACCGTTTCGTCGAGCTCGACCGTGTTGCCGTTCAGCAGCTTCAGCGATTCGCCGCGCTTGCCCCAGCGCACTTCGATGCCGCCGTGAATCTTGTCCAGATCGAACACGTGCGACGGGCGGCCGAGTTCGAACATCACGTAGTTCGAGATGTCGACGAGTGCCGACACGCTGCGCTGACCCGCGCGCTCGAGGCGCTCGACCATCCATTGCGGCGTCTTCGCGCGCGCGTTCACGCCGCGGATCACGCGGCCGGAGAAACGGCCGCACAGATCGGGCGCGGCGATGCGCACCGGCAGCGTTTCGTCGAGTTCGACGTGCGCCGGCTTGATGTCGATCGGCGTCAGCGGCGCGCCGGTGATCGCGGCCGTCTCGCGCGCGATACCGAACACCGACAGGCAATCGGCCTTGTTCGGCGTCAGCTTGATTTCGAAGATCGTGTCGTCGAGGTTCAGCGTGTCGCGGATGTCCTGGCCGACCGGCGTGTCTTCCGGCAGGATCAGCAGGCCGCTGTGGTCCTCGGACAGCTTCAGCTCGCGCGCCGAGCACAGCATCCCCTGGCTCTCGACGCCGCGCAGCTTCGACAGCTTGATCGCGAACGGCTTGCCGCCCTCTTCGGCCGGCGGCAGCTCGGCGCCGACCAGCGCGACCGGCACCTTGATGCCGGGCGCGACGTTGGGCGCGCCGCAGACGATGTTCAGCGTCGCGCCGGTGCCGGCGTCGACCTGGCAGACATTGAGCTTGTCCGCATCCGGATGCTTGACGACTTCGAGCACGCGGCCGACGACGATCTTCGACGTCGGCGGCGCAGCCTTGCTCAGCGACTCGACTTCGAGCCCCGCCATCGTCAGCGCGTGCGACAGTTCGTCGGTCGTCAGCTGCGGGTCGACAAAGGTTCTCAACCAGGATTCAGGGAATTGCATGGATGTCTACGTTCGAAACAGGTTAGATCGACGCCCGGGCCCCGGTGGAACGTCCGGCGGGGCGAGCGCGGGCACATGTCGGCACGGCGCGTGCGTCAGGCGAACTGGCGCAGGAAACGCAGATCGTTCTCGAAGAACAGCCGGAGATCCTGCACGCCGTAGCGCAGCATCGTCAGGCGCTCGAGGCCGCTGCCGAACGCAAAGCCGATATAGCGCTCGGGATCGAGCCCCATGTTGCGGATCACGGTCGGATGCACCTGCCCCGAGCCGGAGATCTCGAGCCATTTGCCGGCGTTCTTGCCGTGCTCGAACATCATGTCGATCTCGGCCGACGGTTCCGTGAACGGGAAATACGACGGGCGGAAGCGCACGAGGATGTCGTCGCGCTCGAAGAATTTCTTCAGGAAATCGGTATAGACGCCCTTGAGGTCGGCGAAGCTGATGTTCTCGTCGATCCACAGCCCCTCGACCTGATTGAACATCGGCGAGTGGGTTGCATCGCTGTCGACGCGATACGTGCGGCCCGGTGCGATCACCTTGATCGGCGGGCGGTTCATGCGCGCATATCGCACCTGCATCGGGCTCGTGTGCGTGCGCAGCAGCAACTGGCGGCCGTCGGCGTCCTTGCCTTCGACGTAGAAGGTGTCCTGCATCGAACGCGCCGGATGGTTCTCCGGGCTGTTCAGCGACGTGAAGTTGTACCAGTCGGTCTCGATCTCGGGACCGTCAGCCACGTCGAAGCCGATCGAGCGGAAAATCTGTTCGACGCGCTCCCATGTGCGCATCACCGGATGCAGGCTGCCTGCACCGGCGCCGCGGCCCGGCAGCGTGACGTCGATCGCCTCGGCGGCGAGTCGCTGGTTCAACAGCGCATCGGCGAGCGCCTGGCGACGCGCGGTCAGCGCGGCTTCAACCTGCTGCTTCGCGACGTTGATGCGGGCGCCTTCGGTCTTGCGTGCTTCGGGATCGAGCTTGCCGAGGCCCTTGAGCAACTCGGTCAGCGCACCCGACTTGCCGAGAAATCGGGCTTTCTCGTTTTCGAGCGTGGTGATGTCGGCAGCCTGTTCGAAGGACTGCTGCGCGTCGGCGACAATCTGGTCCAGATCCATAGATCCCATCATTTCCAACGTCATTCGGTCTCGGCGAGCAAATCTGCCCGCCAAACAAAAAAGGGGCTCGGAAGAGCCCCGTTTTCGCTGCAGCGGCCGAAACTACCGGAACATCGCTGCAACTAACCACGCAGTGCTAATTTCGCAATTAGGCTGCAACGGCGGCTTTCACCTGCTTGACGATCGCAGCAAAAGCAGCCTTGTCGAACACCGCCATGTCGGCCAGCACCTTACGGTCGAGTTCGATCGACGCCTTCTTCAGGCCGTTGATGAACACGCTGTAGGTCATGTCGTGCTGGCGAACTGCCGCGTTGATACGCGTGATCCACAGTGCGCGGAACACACGCTTCTTGTTGCGGCGATCGCGGTACGCGTACTGGCCAGCGCGCATCACCGCCTGCTTGGCGATGCGGTAGACGTTATTGCGACGGCCGCGATAACCCTTGGCCAGGTTGATGATCTTCTTGTGACGGGCCCGTGCGGTTACCCCACGTTTGACTCGAGGCATGTTTCGCTCCTTAGAGTATCAGTTGAGGGGTTACGCGAACGGCAGCATCGCGCGGACGGAGTTCAGATCGGAATCATGAACTGCCGTTGCGCCGCGCAGGTGACGCTTGTTCTTCGTGGTTTTCTTGGTCAGGATGTGGCGCTTGAAGGCTTGACCGCGCTTGACGGTACCGCCCGGACGCACCACGAAGCGCTTTGCAGCACTCTTCTTGGTCTTCATCTTAGGCATGACGAATAACTCCAGTTTATTTGATGGCGATGGGTGTGCGGTTGGCTTGCGCCCTCGACCCGCCCTTCGAAACCCAGTCCACTTGTGTACGGCGAACCGCTCGCGCAGCCGCCGTCATCGTTGGCGCGCCGCCCTGACCGGGCCACGCGCCGAACCACTTGCCGAACCTGCGCGACCAGCGCGCGGGCTCGTTACTTCTTTTTCTTCGGGGAGAGCACCATGATCATCTGGCGCCCTTCCATCTTCGGCATCTGCTCGACCTGACCGACTTCCTCGAGATCCGTGCGCAGACGCTCCAGCATCCGCATACCGATCTCCTGGTGAGCCATTTCACGGCCGCGGAAACGCAACGTGATCTTCGTCTTGTCGCCCTCTTCGAGGAAGCGCAGAAGGTTGCGAAGCTTGACGTTGTAGTCACCGTCATCGGTACCCGGGCGGAATTTGACTTCCTTCACCTGGATGACCTTCTGCTTCAGCTTCGCTTCGTGCTGCTTCTTGGACTCCTGATACTTGAACTTGCCGTAATCCATCAGGCGGCAGACCGGCGGAACCGCTTGCGGCGCGATTTCCACGAGGTCAACGTCCAGCTCTTCCGATTTACGGAAAGCATCAGCGAGTTTCACGATACCGAGCGGTTCGTTCTCGATCCCGACCAGACGCACTTCCGGCGCAGTGATTTCACCGTTGATGCGATGCGACGACTTATCAGTAGCGATGTTACGTTTCCTCTAAAAATTAAAAAAACGAGCCGCGCTGCCAGGGCGGTTACTTGAACGAGCGCAGGTCTTCCTGCAGACGCTCAACGAAGGCTTCGACCGGCATAACGCCAAGATCGACGCCGCCACGGGCACGCACGGCTACCGTTTGCGCATCACGCTCCTTATCGCCCACGACGAGGAGATAAGGCACCTTTTCCAGCGTGTGCTCGCGTATTTTATAGCTAATCTTCTCGTTGCGCAAATCTGCCGCCACCCTAACCCCTTGTTTTTGCAACGTTTGGGCCAGAGATTGCGCATATTCGGCCTGACTTTCGGCGATATTGAGCACAATTGCCTGGAACGGCGCGAGCCAGACCGGCATCGCGCCGGCGTGGTGCTCGATCAGAATGCCCAGGAAACGCTCCATCGAACCGACGATCGCACGGTGCAGCATCACCGGCCGGCGGCGGCTGTTGTCTTCCGCAACGTACTCGGCGCCGAGGCGCTCCGGCAGCACCATGTCGAGCTGCAGCGTGCCGCATTGCCAAGAACGGCCGAGCGCATCCTTGATGTGGTACTCGATCTTCGGGCCGTAGAACGCGCCCTCGCCCGGCAACTCTTGCCACGACAGGCCGCACGCGGTCAGCGCATCGCGCAGCCCCTGCTCGGCGCGATCCCAGGTTTCATCGGTGCCCGCGCGCTGCTCGGGGCGCAGCGACAGCTTGATGTCGATGTGCTCGAAGCCAAAGTCCTTGTACACGCTCATCGCCAGCGTGTTGAACGCGATCGACTCCGCGATGAACTGATCTTCGGTACAGAAGATGTGCGCATCGTCCTGCACGAAGCCGCGCACGCGCATCAGCCCGTGCAGCGCGCCCGACGCCTCGTTGCGATGGCACGAACCGAATTCGGCATAACGCAGCGGCAGGTCGCGGTACGAGCGCAGCCCATGCTTGAACACCTGCACATGCCCCGGACAGTTCATCGGCTTGATCGCGTAGTCGCGCTTCTCCGACTCCGTCGTGAACATGTTCTCGCGGTAGTTCTGCCAGTGGCCCGACGCTTCCCACAGCGAGCGGTCCATGATCATCGGCGTCTTGATCTCGAGATAGCCGGCATCGTTCACTCGGCGACGCATGTACTGCTCGACCTGCTGCCACAGCGCCCAGCCCTTCGGATGCCAGAACACCATGCCCGGCGACTCTTCCTGCATGTGGAACAGATCCAGCTGCTTGCCGAGCTTGCGGTGGTCGCGCTTTTCCGCTTCCTCGAGCATGTGCAGGTACTGATCCTGGTCTTCCTTCTTCGTCCAGGCCGTGCCGTAGATGCGCTGCAGCTGCTCGTTCTTGGAATCGCCGCGCCAGTACGCGCCGGCGACCTTCATCAGCTTGAAGACCTTCAGCTTCCCGGTCGACGGCACGTGCGGGCCACGACAGAGATCGGTGAAGCCGCCATGCGAGTAGAGCTTGATTTCGTCGCTTTGCGGGATCGATTCGATGATCTCGGCCTTGTACTTCTCGCCGATGCTGCGGAAATAGCCGGCCGCCTCGTCGCGCGACACCACGCGGCGCGTCACCGGCTCATCCTTCTTCGCGAGCTCCTGCATGCGCTTTTCGATCTTTTCGAGATCTTCGGGCGTAAACGGACGGTTATACGCGAAGTCGTAATAGAAGCCGTTGTCGATGACCGGCCCGATCGTCACCTGCGCTTCCGGATACAGCTCCTTCACCGCGTACGCGAGCAAGTGGGCGGTCGAGTGACGGATGATGTCGAGACCGTCGGCATCCTTGTCGGTGACGATCGCGAGCGATGCATCGCGATCGATGACCGTGGACGTGTCGACGAGCTCGCCGTCGAGCTTGCCACCAAGCGCAGCCTTCGCAAGGCCGGGACCGATCGAGGCCGCAACCTCGGCAACTGTCACCGGATGCTCGTATTGTCGAACTGAGCCGTCAGGCAAGCGTATCGAAACCATGGCAATCTCCGTGATGCCGACAGTGGGCGGCAAACCAGGCACGCAACCTCAAAGTCACGCGCGGAATTTCGCGACAAAAAAAATGCGGCCCCGCTTTCGAGGGGCCGCATTCGATACTTCACTCAGACTGAAAGGGCGAAAACGTTCCTCGACTAGCGTCGCTCCGAAAAGGTTTCGGTCAACGTTCGCGGTGTCATAACCGTATTCGCCTTGTTCGCGTTGAGTTATTTACTGCATCGAACACCCGGAAAACCGGACATTCTCAATTCGTTGGTAGGCTCGATTGGACTCGAACCAACGACCCCCACCATGTCAAGGTGGTGCTCTAACCAGCTGAGCTACGAGCCTAGTGAAGCTAAGATTATATGGGGCGAGCGTTTCCTTGGCAAGCTATTTATGCGGTTGCAGCAAAATGACGGGGCGCGATCATGTGCGGCCGCGTCATGCCTTGCGTCCGGCCCGCACGACGCCCTGCACTTCGCCGAGCAGCGTGCATGCGCGCTGCACCTGCGCGGCATTCGACACCTCGACCGTGAACTGCATGAACGCCGTGTTGCGGCGGCTCTGCGTCTTCACGCCGACCACGTTCATCTTCTCGCGCGCAAAGACTTCCGAAATGTCACGCAGCAGCCCTTGCCGGTCGCTCGCCTCGATCATCAGATCGACCGGATAGACGGACGCGCCGCGCCCGCCCAGCACGTCCGCAGACCACGTCGTCTGCAGCACGCGCTCGGGCGCGCGCTCGGCCATCCGCACGAAGGTCGGGCAGTCGCTGCGGTGAATCGACATCCCCTTGCCGCGCGTCACGAAGCCGCTGATCGGGTCGGGCGGCGCCGGGCGGCAGCAGCGCGCCAGCTGGGTCAGCAGCGCATCGACGCCGACCACCAGCACGCCGGTCGATGCACCGTGCGCGACGCTCGCGCCGCTGCTGCGCTTCTCGAAGTCGGCGGGCGCCTCGGGCGCGTGCTCGGGCGGCGGCGCATCGGACAGCGCCTGCTCGATGTTGCGCAGGCTGAATTCTTCCTTGCCGACGACCGAAAACAGATCGTCGGGCGACTTGAAGCCGAGCTTCGCGGCGAGATTGTCGAGGTTGACCGACGTCTTGCCCTCGCGCTGCAGCGTCTTTTCGACGAGCGCGCGCCCGTGCGCGATGTTTTCTTCCTGCTCGATCGAGTTGAACCACGCGCGCACCTTCTGCCGTGCGCGCGAGCTCTTCAGGTAGCCGAGCTGCGGGTTCAGCCAGTCGCGCGACGGCCCGCCCTCCTTCACCGCGACGATCTCGACCGTCTGGCCGTTCGCGAGCGACGTGTTGAGCGGCACCATCGCGCCGTCGACACGCGCGCCGCGGCAGCGATGGCCCAGCTCGCTGTGCAGGTGATAGGCGAAGTCGACCGGCGTCGCGCCCTGCGGCAGCGCGATCACGCGCGCCTGCGGCGTCAGCACGTAGATGTGGTCGTCGTCGAGCGAGGTCTCGCGCAGCTGCGCCCACGCCTGATCGCCGGACACTTCGCCGCCGTCCTCGACGTCGTCCTTCCACGCGAGCAGCTGGCGCAGCCACGCGATCTTCTCGTCGTACTTGTCGCTCGCCGAGAACTGGCCGCCGTAGCCGCGCACGCCGGCTTCCTTGTAGCGCCAGTGCGCGGCGACGCCGTACTCGGCGAAGCGATGCATTTCCTGCGTGCGGATCTGCACTTCGAACGCGCGGCCGTCGTCGCCGATCACGACCGTATGCAGCGACTTGTAGCCGTTCGGCTTCGGCCGCGAGATGTAGTCGTCGAACTCCTTCGGCACCGGCTGCCACAGGTGATGGACGATGCCGAGCACCGTGTAGCAATCCTTGATGTCGGGCACGATCACGCGGAACGCGCGCACGTCGTACAGCTCGGAGAAATCAAGCTCCTTGCCGCGCATCTTGCGCCAGATGCTGTAGATGTGCTTCGGCCGGCCGCTCACGTCGGCCGGGATATGCGCCTGCGCGAGCTCGTGCTGGAGCCGCTCGATCGCCTGTGCGACGTACGCCTCGCGCTCGATGCGCTTCTCGTCGAGCAGCTTCGCGATGCGCTTGTAGGTGACCGGATCCTCGAAGCGGAACGCGAGATCCTCGAGCTCCCACTTCAGTTGCCAGATGCCGAGACGGTTCGCGAGCGGCGCGTAGATTTCGAGCGTCTCGCGCGCCACGTCGGGCGGCGGATCGGCCTTCGCGGCCGCGTAGTAGCGCAGCGACTGCAGCCGCGACGCCAGGCGAATCAGCACCACGCGGATGTCCTGCGCGAACGCGAGCAGCATCTTGCGCAGCGCCTCGATCTGCGTGCGCCGCTGTTGCGCGGCGTCGCGCCCGGCGTCGGGCATCGCGTTCTGCGCCGCGCGCAGGCTGACGGTGCCGAGCCGCAGCAGCTTGCGCACATCGGCGACGAGCCGCGCGACCTCTTCGCCGAAGCGCTCGGTCAGCTCGCGTTCGGGGTCGCTCAGATGCGGCGTCAGCACGAACAGCGCGGCCGCCTGCATCGCGTGCGGATCGACGTTCAGCGTGCGCATGATCGACGCGGTGCCGGCCGAGTGATCGGCAAGCAGCTCGCCCGTCGACAGGCGCGCGGCGCCGGCCCGCTCGCGCACGAACGCGAGCACGTCGTCGAACGACGGCGCCGCGACGGAAGAAGCGGAAGCGGATTCGGTCATCGCACGGCCCGGGATATTGCGGTCATCGTGATGCTTCGCTCAGCTCCGCTGGGCGGCGACGACGACGATCTCGACGAGCACCGCCGGATCGGCGAGCTTCGCTTCGACGGTCGCGCGCGGCGGCGTATTGCCCGCCGCGACCCACGCGTCCCACTCGGCGTTCATGCCGTCGAAGTTCGCGAGATCGGAGATGTAGATCTGCACCGACAGCAGATGCGCCTTGTCGCTGTTCGCTTCGGCGAGCAGGCGGTCGATGTGGCCGAGCACTTCGCGCGTCTGGCCGCGGATGTCCTGCGTGGTGTCTTCGGCGATCTGGCCGGCCAGGTACACGGTACCGTTGTGGATCGCGGTTTCGGAGAGACGGGCGCCGACGTGGTGACGAATGACTGCCATGAAATGTTCCGGTCGTGTGAATGGGTGAACAAGCGGCGACGACGCGGCCCGCGCGCCGCCGAACCGCATATTATGACGCGTTTACGCGGCGCCTTCGACGAAAAACCGGCGGGCAAGCGCGATCTGCTCCGCGCTGACGAACGCCGGCGCATGGCCCGCGCCCGGAATCTCGACCTGCGTCACGTGCCGGCCGCGCTGCACCATCTCGGCCACCGTGTCGCGCGACAGCAGGTCCGACGTTTCGCCCCGCACGACGAGCAGCGACGCATCGGTCGCTTCGATCGCGTGCCACAACGCCGCTTCGCCGGCCGCGGCCAGCTCGGGCGTGGTCGCCTTGAACGGCTCGGCGATGCGCGGGTCGTAGCGCATCGTCCAGCCGCCGTCCGGCAGTTCGCACAGCAGCGGCTCGTTGATCTCGCGCCATTCGTCGGCAGTCAGCGCGCCGAACGGCAGCGACAGCGACGTCAGGTAGTCGACGCCTTCCTGGCACGTGGCGAAGCGCGGCTGCACGCCGAGGTATTCGCCGATGCGCACGAGCGAGTCGGGCTCGATGCGCGGACCGACGTCGTTGACGATCATCCTGCGCAGCGGCGCACCGGGCAGCCCCGCGAGCGCGATGCCGATCAGCCCGCCCATCGACGTGCCGAACCAGTCGACCGACTCGACGTCGAGCCGCGCGATCAGCGTCACCATATCCGCCACGTACTGAGGGATCGTGTAGAACCGCGGGTCGGCCAGCCGGTCCGAGCGGCCGCGCCCGACCACATCGGGGCACACGACGCGATAGGTATCGGACAGCGCGGCCGCGAGGCGATCGAAGTCGCGCCCGGAACGGGTCAGGCCGTGCACGCAGACCAGCACGCGCGCATTGGCGGGATCTCCCCATTCCGTATACGCGACGTGGTGCAGGCCGACCGCGCTCGCACACTGCACGCGACGCTGGCGGGGAACCGGTGGATTCGCTGAAATGATGGGCATCGTGGGCATCCTGTCGAGCGCGGGCGGCGCGTGCCGGCCGGTGCGAACGATTGTAAACCGCTTCGCCGCGGCGGCGCGTCGCGCAAGCCGCGACCCTCGCGCGCATCGCTCGCCCCGCCTCGGCTCGGCTCACGCGCCGGGCTGCCACGCGTCGCGCAACTGCTCGCGCAGGAACTCGACGAAGGCGCGCACGCGCAACGGCACGTGCCGGCCGCCCGGATAGACCGCATGCAGCGGCGCGGCCGGCGCCGCGAACGCCGGCAGCACGCGCACGAGCGTGCCGGCGTCGAAATCGGCGTCGACGTCCCAGATCGACTTCAGCGCGATGCCCGCGCCTTCGAGCGCGAACGACCGGGCCGCCCCGCCGTCGTTGGTGAGCAGCGCGGCCGTGACGTCGACGGCCACGCTGCCGTGGGCGCCGTCGAACCGCCATTCGGTGCGCGGCTGGTCGCCGAGCACGATGCATCGGTGTGCCCGCAGTTCGGCCGGATGAGCCGGCAGCCCGTGCGTCGCGACGTAGCTCGGCGCCGCGCACAGCACGCGGTGATTCGGCGCCAGCTCGCGCGCGATCATCGTCGAATCGGCCAGGCTGCCGATCCGGACGGCCACGTCGATGTCCTGCGCGAGCAGGTCGACGATCGTGTCGGTGAGCATCAGCTGCACGGTCAACGCCGGATGCTGCCGCTGGAACGCCGCGACCAGCGGCACGATCCGCACGCGGCCGAGCTCGCCGGGCGCCGTCACGCGCAGCATGCCGTTGACCGTGCCGCGCCGGTCGCTCATCAGCGTTTCCGCCCGCTCGATTTCGGCCAGGATGCGCAGCACCTGGGCGTGAAACTGCGCGCCGTCGTCGGTCAGCGTCTGCTGGCGCGTGGTCCGGTGCAACAGCCGCACACCGAGCCGCGACTCCAGATGCGCGAGCCGCTTGCTGACCACCGACAGCGACAGGTCCAGCTCGCGCGCCGCCGCCGACAGGCTGCCGGCCGACACGATGCGCGCGAAGGTCTCGAGCGCGGGGAGATCGTCGATCAGCATCGGCGCCCTCGTTTCGCCGCAACCTTTCCTTTTTTCGAATAATCCATTCGTGCCACGCCCGTATTTGCATGAAGAACGGAAACCTACCATACCTGTTCCGCGTCGTCGCACGACGCTGCACACAGGACCCAATCACCATGCCAATCCGTCTTTCTTCCGTCGCGCGGCCGCTCGCACGCGCGCTCGCCGCGGCCGCGTGCGTCGCGGCGCTGGCGCCTGCCGCCGCCCATGCGGCGAGCCTCGTCGAGCCGCACGGCCTGATCGTCGCCGCCGATGTGCCGGCCGCGCAGGCACGCGCGCAGATCCTCGCCGCGCGCCGCTACGGCACGTTCTGGGATACCGGCGACGCGGCCCTCGCGCAGGCCGCGCTCGCCGCCGATTTCACCGACCGCACGTTGCCGGCCGGCCGCGAACAGGGCATCGCCGGGCCGCTCGCCGCGTCCAGAACGATGCGCACTGCGATCCCGGACCTGCATTGCGACATCGAACAGATGATCGTGGCCGGCGACCGGGTCGTCGTGCACCTGCACTTTCGCGGCCATTTCTCCGGCACCTTCAACGGAACGGCCGGGAGCGGACAGGCCATCGACTTCATCGCGACCGACATCTACCGGGTCGATCACGGCCGGATCGCAGAGAACTGGCATATCGAGGACAACCTGACGCTGATGCGTCAGCTCGGGCTGGTCGGCTAACGGAGCAGGAGCACACGATGACGCACGAACCATCGAATCAGGCGCAACCTTCGCCGCGCCGCACCTTTCTCGCCCAGGCTGGCGCCGGGCTCGTGGCCGGCGTCGCGGCCGCCACGGGCGCGTCCAGCGCGGCCGCGGCCGCAACGCCACAGGGCCCGCGACCGGCCGCGGCCGATGCGCCGGCCGGCACCTTCTGGCCGGACGGCATCCGGCTCGTGATCTCGATCTCGATGCAGTTCGAGGCCGGTGGACAACCGCCCAAGGGCGCGGACAGCCCGTTCCCGCCGGTCGAGTTCCCGCCGTCGGTGCCGGCCGACCTCGCGTCGGCGACGTGGTTCGCGTACGGCTACCGTGAAGGCATTCCGCGCCTGCTCGACCTGTGGGACCGGCACGGCGTGAAAGTCACGTCGCACATGATCGGTGAAGCCGCACGCCGCCATCCCGAGCTGGCGCGCGAGATCGTGTCGCGCGGCCACGAGGCGGCCGCGCACGGTCCGACCTGGCGCTCGCAGTTCGCGATGAGCCACGACGAAGAGCGCCGCTTCCTCGTCGAGGCTCGCGACATGGTCGAAGCGGTCACGGGCCAGCGCCCGGTCGGCTACAACTGCAACTGGCTGCGGCGCGGCCCGCATACGCTGCCGCTGCTGCAGGAGCTCGGCTACCTGTATCACATCGACGACGTCAGCCGCGACGAGCCTTTCATCGAGACGGTCGGCGGCCGCGACTTCGCGGTCGTGCCGTACACGCTGCGCAACAACGACATCCTGCTGATCGAAGGCCGCAATTATTCGCCGACGAAGTTCGTCGAGCAGATCAAGCTCGATTTCGACCAGCTGTACGCGGAAGCCGGGCAGCGACGGCGCCTGATGTCGATCAGCGCGCACGACCGGATCAGCGGCACGCCGCAGATGGTCCGCGCATGGGACACGTTCCTCGATTACGCGCGCTCGCATCCGGGCGTCGCGTTCATGCGCAAGGACGACATCGCGCGCTTCGCGCTGCGCAGCCCGGCGACGTTGCGCGAAACCGAAACGATCTGACCGGATCGCCCTCTCCCCTCACTTCGGAAGGACCAGCATGAACGATTCACTCAGCGGCAAGAAAGTCCTCGTCGTCGGCGGCAGCTCCGGCATCGGCGCCGCGGCCGCGCATGCATTCGCGCAACGCGGCGCGGTCGTGACGATCGCCTCGCGCCACCCCGAGCGGGCCGGCGCGGCTGCCGCGCCAGGCGCTGCGGTGCGCGGCGAAGCGCTCGACATCACCGATACGGCAGCCGTCGACGCGTTCTGCGCGCGCGCCGGGCGCTTCGACCATGTCGTGATCTCGGCCGCGCAAACGGCGACGGGCCCGGTGCGCACGTTGGCGCTCGCCGATGCGCAGGCCGCGATGGACAGCAAGTTCTGGGGCGCCTATCGCGTCGCCCGTTCGATCGACATCGCGCCCGGCGGCTCGCTGACGTTCGTGTCGGGGTTCCTGAGCGTGCGGCCGAGCGCGTCGTCGGTGCTGCAAGGCGCGATCAACGCGGCGCTCGAGGCGCTGGCCCGCGGGCTGGCGCTCGAGCTGGCGCCGGTGCGCGTGAACACGGTGTCGCCGGGCCTGATCGCGACGCCGCTGTGGAACAAGCTCGCGCCCGACGCACGCGACGCCATGTACGCCGGCGCCTCGCAACGCCTGCCCGCACGCCGCGTGGGCCAGGCCGAGGACGTCGCGAACGCGATCGTCTACCTCGCGACGACGCCGTTTGCGACCGGCTCGACGGTGCTGGTCGACGGCGGCGGCACGATCGCGTGATCGGCTGACCGCCCGATCGATGCCTCGATGGCAAGACGCCCCGCGTTCCGTGGCGGAACGCGGGGCGTCGATGGCCGACGGAGTCAGACCTTGCTTATGCGACCGCGCTCACGTCGAGCGGCGCGCCCGTCTTGGCCTGGATTTCGTCGACGCCGACACCGTCGGCGAGCTCGAGCACCTTCAGGCCGTCCGGCGTCACTTCGATCACGCCGAGATCGGTGATGATCAGGTCGACCACGCCGACACCCGTCAGCGGCAGGTTGCATTCCTCGAGGATCTTGTGCTGGTCGCCCTTCGCGACGTGCTCCATCAGCACGACGACGCGCTTCACGCCCGCGACGAGATCCATCGCGCCGCCCATCCCCTTGATCATCTTGCCGGGGATCATCCAGTTCGCGAGATCGCCGTTCTTGCTGACCTGCATCGCGCCGAGGATCGCGAGGTTGATGTGGCCGCCGCGAATCATCGCGAACGAATCGGCCGACGAGAAGATCGACGAGCCGGGCAGCGTCGTGACGGTCTGCTTGCCGGCGTTGATCAGATCGGCATCGACCTCTTCGTCGGTCGGCGACGGGCCGATGCCGAGCAGGCCGTTCTCCGACTGCAGCCACACTTCGACGCCGGCCGGCACGTGGTTCGCGACGAGCGTCGGCAGACCGATGCCGAGGTTCACGTAGAAGCCGTCCTGCAGTTCCTTCGCCGCGCGCGCGGCCATCTGGTCACGATTCCAGGCCATGTCAGTCTCCTTTCGCGCGTACGACGCGTTGTTCGATGCGTTTTTCGGGCGTCGCGTTCAGCACGATCCGCTGCACGAAGATGCCGGGCGTATGGACCTGGTCGGGATCGAGCGCGCCGTTCTCGACGATCTCCTCGACCTCGGCCACGGTGATCTTGCCGGCCATCGCGCACATCGGGTTGAAGTTGCGCGCGGTGCGGCGATAGATCAGGTTGCCCGACTTGTCGGCCTTCCATGCCTTGACGAGCGCGACGTCGGCGGTCAGCGACGGCTCGAGCACATAATGGCGATCGCCGAACTGGCGCGTTTCCTTGCCCTCGGCGATCACGGTGCCGTAGCCGGTGTTCGTGAAAAATGCCGGGATGCCGGCGCCGCCGGCGCGCAGCTTCTCGGCGAGCGTGCCCTGCGGCGTGAATTCGAGCTCGAGTTCGCCGGCCAGGTACTGGCGCTCGAACTCCTTGTTCTCGCCGACGTACGACGAGATCATCTTCTTGATCTGGCGCGTTTCGAGCAGCAGGCCGAGGCCGAAACCGTCGACGCCCGCGTTGTTGCTGATGCAGGTGATGCCCTTGACGCCGGAGTCGCGCAGCGCCGCGATCAGCGCCTCGGGGATCCCGCACAGGCCGAAGCCGCCGACCGCGAACGTCTGTCCGTCGCGGACGATCCCTTCCAGCGCGGCAGCCGCGCTGGGATAGACTTTGTTCATCTGTATGTCCCTTCCTCTATGGAAACCAGCAAAACCGGTTCACGCGCCGACTGGCCCGCAAGCCCGCCGCACTCATTCTATGCATGCACGGCGTGGCCTGCGCGAGGCGCGCTGTTTTTATGTCGCGACGAAGCGCCACGAGATGCCGGCAAGGGTACGATGCGGCGCGGATGCGGCACAATACGCAAAACTACATAAGCACTTGCCTCCGCTGCCCCGCGCCATGCCCGCACTCGATTACCAGACTGCCTTTCACCTCGCGCCGCTCGGCCTCGTGATGTCGCGCGACCGCGTGATCGAGGACTGCAACGACGCACTCGCGGCGATCTTCCGCTGCGCGCGGACCGATCTGATCGGCAAGTCCTACGAAGTACTGTATCCGTCGCCGGACGAGTTTCAGCGCATCGGCGAGCGCATTTCGCGCGTGATGGTCGCGAACGGCACGTACGGCGACGACAGAATCATGAAGCGCGCGGACGGCGAGCTGTTCTGGTGCCACGTGACCGGCCGCGCGCTCGATCGCACCGCGCCGCTCGCCGTGGGCGTATGGACCTTCGAAGACCTGAGCGCGACGCGCCGCGTGGCGGTCGAGCTGACGCCGCGCGAGCGGGAGATCGCAGCCCAGCTCGCGACCGGCAAGACCAGCAAGCAGATCGGACGCGTGCTCGACATCAGTTCGCGCACCGTCGACATCTACCGTGCGCGGCTGATGCGCAAGTACGGCACCAGCAATACGCCGGAGCTGCTGCAACGCCTGCTCGGCCAGTAGCCGCTGCACGCAAACGCAATCGGCCGCGCGAGGCGGCCGATTCCGGCAGGCACGGGTATAGCTGCACACCCGCATCGGCGCCGCGGCGCCGGCTTCGACGTTCAGTCGACCTTGGCGGCGAGCGCGCGCTCGATCGTGTCGCGCAGCAGCTGCGGCAGCGGCACCGACTTGCCGAGCGCATAGTCGACCCACACGCAGCGCGCGTTGCCGCGCGCATACACATGCTGCGGATCGTCCGCACGCGAGAGCTCGAAGCCGGTGTCGAAGCTGCTGCGGCCCGGTTTGGCGGCCGACATCCGCGCGATCACGTCGCCCGGATAGTGCAGCTGCTTCAGGAATTCCATCGACGCCGTGACGACCACGGGCCCCTGTCCCTCGCCATTGCCGCCCGCGATGCCGAGCTGCTCGAACCACGAGATCCGCGCCTGTTCCATGTAACGGAAGTAGACCGTGTTGTTCACGTGGCCGAACGCGTCCATGTCGCCCCAGCGGATCGGCATCGACATTTCAAATACGCGGGAATATTCGCTCATTGCACTCTTCTTCGTTACTGGATGGCATCCGCTCACGCGAGGCCGAAGCCGTCGTCGGCGGAGATGATCGAACCGTTGATGAACTGCGACTCGTCGGCCGCCAGCAGCAGCAACAGCCCGTCGAGATCCTGCGGCTTGCCGACGCGCCGGCGCGGCAGCATCGACTGCAGCTTCTGGCCTTGTTCGGTTTCCCACAGGTAGTGATTGATTTCGGTGTCGATATAGCCCGGGCAGATCGCGTTCACGTTGATCCCGTGACGCCCCCATTCGAGCGCCATCGCCCGCGTCATCTGCACGACGGCCGCCTTGCTCATCGCGTACAGCCCGATCTGCGGAAACACGCGCAGCCCGGCCACCGATGCGATGTTGATGATCCGGTACGGCGGCTTGCCGTTGCCGTTCGCGCGCATCATCATGCGCTTCGCGACTTCCTGCGCGACGAAGAATGCACCGCGCGTGTTGGTGTCGAACACGAACTCGAAATCGGCCGGCGTCACGTCGACGAGCTTCTGCATCGTCGATACACCCGAATTGTTCACGAGGATGTCGATCGTGCCGGCTTCCGTCTCGGCGTGCGCAACGGCTGCCTTGATACTCTGCACGTCGGTCACGTCGAGCGACACGACATGCGCGGCGCCGCCCTCCGCCTCGATCTCGGCGCGCAGTTCCTTCAGGCGCTCGACCCGGCGGCTCGCCAGCACGACCTTCGCGCCGGCCTGCGACAGCACCTGCGCGAAGCGTTGCCCGAGGCCGCTCGATGCGCCGGTAACCAGCGCGACCTTGCCTTCCAGATTGATCGATCGACCCATTGCACATCCCCTTTCGATGTCGTTTGCCGCGGCGGATGCCCGCTCGAGCAGCATAACCCTAGCACAGAAAATAGAACGATCGTGCTAATCTAGCGCCGCGCTGTTGCGGCAAGCGTTTCGTTTCGCAGACAATACGCTCCCGAATAAAAGCATTCTAACGGTTAGAGGAACGCCAATGACCCCCGCAAGCCTCATCGAGCAATACGGCCCGCGCGAATCGATGGAATACGACGTCGTGATCGTCGGCGGCGGCCCCGCCGGGCTGTCGGCGGCGATCCGGCTCAAGCAGCTGGCCGCCGAGAAAGGCGCCGAGATCGGCGTGTGCGTGCTCGAGAAGGGTTCCGAGATCGGCGCGCACATCCTGTCGGGCGCGGTGATGGACCCGCGCGCGATCACCGAGCTGTTCCCCGACTGGAAGGAACGCGGCGCGCCGCTCACCGTCGAGGTGACCGAGGACCGCTTCCTGTTCCTGTCCGAGCAGAG